>DATKPZ010000067.1:0-14496 GCA_035523815.1 Alphaproteobacteria bacterium | reverse complement strand
TAGTCCAGCACGGCTGAGGCCATGCCCGGATCGAGCCGCTCCAGGCGAATCCAGCCGTCGACCCGATCTTCGAGGTTACCCTTGGCGGCAATGCGCTGCGCCAGCTCGCTTTGCCCGAAGAGCAAGATGTTGAGCAACTTGCGCTGTGGCACGTGATAGTTGAGCAGCAACCGAAGCGCCTCGAGGTTCTCGTCGCTGAGGTTCTGCGCTTCGTCGATGGTGAGGACCAGGTTGCGCTTTTCGAGGATCGCCGTTTCGAAGAAGAAATTCTTGAGCGCGTTCTTGAGCGCCGCGCTCGAGCGCGGCGGGAGGGCAAGCCCGAAGACGCGGCCGATTGCGATCAGAAACTCGACCTCGGTGGCGAACGCGGGGTCGAGGATTTTCGCAAGAACGACGCGGTCGTCGGCCAGGAGCTCCTGCTCGAGCGCGCCGCTGAGGCTGGTTTTGCCCGTACCCGGGTCACCCAGGATCACGGTAAGCCCGCGCGAAGCGTCGACTGCCGCGTACAGACGCTCTTTGGCCTTGCGCAACGCGCCGAACTCGCAATAGAAATACGGGTCGGCGGTATCCAAGAACGGGTCGCGTTCGAGGCCGAAGAATTCAAAGTACCGTGACATAGCGCCACGGATAGGTTAGACCCGCAAGCGCAAAGTCATTGTGCGGCGCTGCGTATTGACGAGGATCTTACGCAGACGAGGTCGAGATTAGGACGGGATGTCCCGCCTTGACTATCTGGATGAGCTCGAAGCCCGTACGGTCTTCATTCTGCGCGAAGCGTTTTCGTGCGTGTCGCCGCTGGCCATGCTGTGGTCGATCGGCAAAGACTCGACCGCGCTGCTGTGGATGGTACGAAAGGCCTTCCTCGGCGAGGTTCCTTTTCCGGTCGTGTTACTCGATACGGGGATGGAGTTCGAGGAAGTGTACGCGTTTCGCGACCACTTGGTTGCGCACTGGAACCTCCCGGTCGCAAACGAAGCGTGTCCGCCGGAGAGCACCGTCGATCAGACGCTCCCGCCCGCGGCGCGCCATGCCGCGCGCAAGACTGCGGGATTGCGCGCGCTGATCGCGCGCGAGGGCTACCGCGGGATTCTCTTAGGAATCCGTCGCGACGAACAAGCGATCCGCGCCAAAGAGCGGATCTTTAGCCCGCGCAACGCCGACGGGTCGTGGGATCCTCGCTCGCAACCACCCGAGCTGTGGGACTACTACGCGTACGACGTGCCCGACGGCGCGCACGTGCGCATTCATCCCCTGTTGCATTGGACCGAGCTGGACATCTGGCGCTATACGCTGCGCGAGCAAATTCCCTACGTCCCGCTGTATCTGGCGAAGAACGGTAAGCGGTACCGTTCACTGGGCGAGAGCAACATCACCTTTCCGATCGCGAGCGACGCGGACACGCTCGAGAAGATCATCGCGGAGCTCGAGGTGACGCGTGAACCGGAGCGCGCCGGGCGCGCTATGGATAGCGAAAGCGAAGACGCGTTCGAGCGGCTGCGCACGACGGGGTACATGTAGGCGTTGAAAAATGTTCGCATCGTAATGGTCGGTGACGTGGACGCGGGCAAGTCCACGATTCTTGGCCGGCTGCTCGTCGATCTCGGTCTGGTCACGCCAGCAAAGCTCGAGGAACTGGAGACGTCGAGCAGCAAACGCGGCGTGCCGATCGAGTATTCGTTCCTGCTCGACGCCTTTCAACTCGAACGCGATCAAGCGATCACGCTCGATCTTTCGCGCATCTGGGTGCGCACACCGGACGCGGAGTTCGTGTTCGTCGACGCTCCCGGACATCGGGAGCTGATCCGCAACTTGCTGAGCGGTGCATCGGAAGTCGATGCAGCCGTGATGGTGGTGGCGGCCGACGAGGGTATTACCCAGCAGACCCGCCGGCAAGCGCTCTTTCTGCGCTGGTTCGGATTTGCCAACGTGCTCGTGGCGATCAACAAGCTCGACCTCGCGAGCGACCCTCGAGCGGCGTACGAAACGCGTGCCGCGGAAGTCCGAGCGTTTCTGGATCAGCTCGGGATGCAGGCGCGTGCGATCGTCCCCGTCGCGGCGCGAAGCGGCGATGGCATCGTGAAGCCGGGCCCGCTAACGGCTTGGTGGACGGGACCGGTGCTGATCGAGGCGCTCGGCACGCTCGAGCGGGTGCAGGCACGTGAGGACGGCCCGCTGCGCTTCGTCGTGCAAGACGTGTACCGGCGTGAGGGAAAGCGTTTGATCGCCGGGCGCGTCGAGAGCGGCGCGCTCGAGCGGGGCGAGCACCTGACGTTTTGGCCGCTGCAGACCGGCGCCCGCGTCGTCGCGGTGCACGACTGGCCGGACGAAGTCGAGCGGGCCGCGACCGGCGCGTCGATCGCCGTCGAGTTAGATGCGCGCGTCTTCGTCGACCGTGGGGCGGTCGGCAGCCGTGCGACGGACGCACCTGAGCTGGGCCACGTCGCGCAAGCGACCGTCGTTTGGCTCGGTGTCGATCCGGTGCGTGCGGGCGAGCCGCTGCGCATGCGCCTGGGCGCACGCGAACTTTCGGTCACCCTGCAGCGCATCGAGGAGAGCATCGATCCCGATACGCTCGAACCACGCGAGGCGGACGAACTACGCAGCGGCGACGTTGGCGTGGTCTCCCTCGTTTCGCGCGAGCTGATCGCCGCCGACACAAACCTTGCGGAGTCGAGCATCGGCCGCTTCGTGCTCGTGCGCAACGGCGCGATCGTGGCGGGAGGCCGCGTCGACGCCGTTGTCGGCCATGCCCGTGGGGAAGGCGCGACCAACGTCGTGGCGATGACCTCATCGGTCGACCGGGAGGAGCGGACGATTCGTAATGGGCACGCAGGCGGCGTGTTCTGGCTCACCGGCTTACCCAGCGCCGGGAAATCGACGGTCGCGATGGCGGTCCAGCGCATGCTCTTCGAGCGTGGCCGGCAAGTGTACGTGCTCGACGGCGACACGCTGCGCACGTCGCTCAACCTCGATCTCGGGTTCACCGACGAAGATCGCTCCGAGAACGTGCGGCGCACGGCGGCGGTGGCCGGCGTCTTTGCCGACGCCGGATTCATCGTTATTTGCGCCCTCATTTCACCGTTTGCGGCGGATCGCGAACTTGCGCGTGCGGCGTATCCGAACGGGTTTCATGAAATCTACGTGGCGTGCGACTTGCAAACGGCGGAGAAGCGCGACGTCAAAGGTCATTACGGGCGCGCCCGCCGCGGCGAGCTCGCGCATTTCACCGGGGTCTCCTCGCCGTATGAGATTCCGGCTAACCCCGAATTGGTGGTCGATACCGCGAACCATCGGATCGAGGAGTCGGCGGCGCAACTTCTCGAGTACGTGGAGACGCATCTCGTTCGATGATGCAAATCGTGCTCATCGGTTTCATCGTCGGGCTGTGTATCTCGTACTCCGGTGTGGGTGCCGGGTCGCTCACCACACCGCTGATCGTCCTCTTCCTCGGGTACGACGCGAGCACGGCGATCGGTTCGGATCTGCTCTTTAGCCTCGGCACGAAGATCGTTGCGTTTTTGACCCATATCCGCGCGCAAACCGTCAACTATGGCGCCCTGCTCTTTCTCTCATTGGGCGGGGTGCCGGGAGCGATCCTCGGCGTGCTGATCACCGGGTGGCTGCACGCGCACTTGCCGCTCGGGCTCGTCAACCACGTGCTGAAGCTGGCGCTCGGCGTCGCGCTGCTGATCGCCGCCGCGGCGGTGGCCTTTACCCGGTCTGTGCCCGCTGACAAGCAATCGCCCGCCGCACCGCTGCCCCATCTGCCGCTGGCGATCACGGGCTTTATCGTGGGGACGCTCGTGAGCATCACTTCGATCGGCAGCGGTTCGCTGACGTTGCCGTTGCTCTTGCTTGTCCTCTCGCAGGCGCAGCTGCGGACGCTGGTCGGAACCGACGTGGCGTTTGCCGTTGTTCTGCTCGTCCCGGCGATCATCGGGCATTTCAAGTTGGGCGACGTGAACGTGCGGCTGGCGCTGCTTCTGCTTGCCGGTTCGGTGCCCGGTGTGCTGGTGGGTACGCCCCTTGCCAAGCGCCTGCCCGAGCGGGCCTTTCGCATTGGCCTTGCCGTGATTCTCGTGATCGTCGGCGTGCGGCTGTTCTTGTAGCTCCTAAGCGCGACACAGGCGCAGGCCGATACCCTTAAACGTGAATCAGTCGGAGACCCCAGCCAAGCCCCGGATCATCTTCGTGCTGGGCATGCACCGTTCGGGTACCTCGCTCACGACCAATGTCCTGACCGAGCTCGGCGTCGCGCTTAGCGAAGACCTGATGCCGGCCACGCACGAGAACGCGCGCGGCTACTTCGAGTCGCAAACGATATCGTTCTTACAGGACCGCATTTTGGCGGCGTTCGGGGTCGCGTGGGACACGCCGACCTCGATGCGCGCGCTTCCGCCGCAGTGGTGGAGGTCCCCGTCGATCGCACCGCTGCGTGCCCAAATTGTCGCCTTCGTGCGAGCCGAACTCGAAAAACATCCGCTCTGGGCGTTCAAGGATCCGCGCACGATGCGCATGCTGCCGATGTGGGACGAGATCGTTACCGAGCTCAACGCCGAGCCCACGTATCTGCTCGTGACGCGTCATCCGAACGAAGTCGCCGGTTCTCTGCACGCGCGCAGCAAACTCGATCCGATTATCGCGGAGCTGCTGTGGCTCGAACACAACGTCGACACGCTGCTGACTGCTCGCAACCGGATCGCCGCAATCGTCGAATATCAGGAATGGATCGATCGTCCGGTAGAGCAGGCGCGCTACATGATTGATAAACTCGCGCTGCAGTATCCGGGAAACGACGAAGATCTTCGCGCCATGCTGGCAGGCGTGGTTGCGCCGGAGCTGCGCCACCACGCGCCGTCGAATGCATTCCGACTCCCGTTCACGGGCCCGCTTTACGACGCCTTGCTCAAACGCGATTTCGCGGCGATCATGAATCTCGCGGAACTCTTTAATGTCAGTCGCTCGCTAACGAGCACCGTGGCGGTGCCGTTGTATCGAAAGCTCACGGAACTGACGAACGTCGTCAATCAACGCGGGGCACGGATAGCCGAACTCGAGTCTCAGATCAAAGCATCGCAACCCGCACCAAGCGCGAGCATCGCCGAGCCGACGCTCTAGAGCTTCTGGGCAGCGACTCCGAAGCTCGTCGCAATCATGAAATTCTCGGGTAGCGACTTGTTCTCAAAGGCGGTACGGAACTTTCGCGCCGTTTCGAAGGTCGCTTGCAGCGTCGAGCAGTCGAAATGCCGCATGACCTGCGGCTCGATCTTGCGATCGTTGTAGGCGGTGACGATACGGCAGTTCAGCGGCTCGAAGATGCCCAAGATTTGTGAAGCAGTCGTGTAGTAGAACATGTCCAGCCCGCCGTACGGCCGATCGAACCCGTCGAGCCATGCCTTGCACAGTTCTCTGGGCAAGAACGGTGCCCACGGAATCTCGTAGTGCGCTTCGAACGGCGCGCGGTAATCCGGAGCGAAGAGCACCACGTAGCCGCCGGGTTTGGTAATGCGCAAGAGTTCCGCGATCGTCCCGGCCGGATCGGGCACGTGTTCGATGAATTGGTGCCCGAGCACGAGGTCGAAGCGATCCGGTTCAAAATCGGTCGCACTTGCGTCTCCCTGGATGAGACGGCTCTTCCACGCAGGGTCCATTGCGAACGTGTCGATGCGAGAATAGCCAATGGCCAAGCGATCGACGTCGTTGTCGACTCCCCACGCGTCATGTCCCTGCTTCAAACCGGCCGTTACGAACGAACCGCCGCCACAACCGACTTCCAGAATGGTGCGCGGTACCGACCAAAAGTCGGGCACCCGGATGACGGAACGAACCATGTCGAAGAGATGCGTCTGCCAGTTGGGGTCGAGCGTCTTTGCCAAGTCGCGCTCGAGCACGGCATCGTTGAAGCCGAATGCAGTCCGCCCTTTTGCGAGCAAAACAAGCGCCCGCTCACGCAAGTCGTCCATCTACGTGGCCTAAGGTCCCTTTCCGGCGAAGCCGATAAGAGCAATGTGAGTTTAGGCGACTGGCGTTCGCAAACGCAAGGGCGATGACCTTGAACCTCGACGAGCTGCGCAATGCATTGGCGGAATGCCAAGATGTCGAGGAAGATGACGTGCGCGCGTTTCTCGAATCCGAGGACCGCGATGCGCGTGTGCTCGCCGCAGTCGCCGTAGCGCGAACCAAGATTCGCCAGGCGCTCGCGGCCGCGGCACGTCTCGCGCGCGAGTATGATTACCAGGATCAAGCTTCTGTGACCGCCGTGGAACGGCTGGCTAACCTATCCGATATCGACGAGCCGTTCATCGAAACGCTCAAGCAGATCGGTATCCGGGCAGCGGCCGCGGGCCGGTTCGACGGGGCAATGCAGTATCTGCAGTTGGCGACGACGCGGGGGGCGATCATCGGGCAGCGCCGTGACAAACGCTCGCGTCCGGCGATTCGGTATGGGCATGATCGCGAAATCGACGCGGCAATCGCGTCGCTTGCGCGCTTGTTCAAAACACCGCATCTGCCGATTCCCGAGATCGAGCCGTTTCGGATTGCGATCACGTGCTCGGGCATTCAAGACGAAGATGGGCCGACGGTGCTGATCATGAAGCGCGCGGAGCATTTCAAGAAACTCGGTTACGAGGTTAGCGTCGTCTCGAGCGGCGGCTCCGAGACGAACAGCCAACAGAAGCTCGCGCGGCTCGCCGCGATGGGGGTCCCGTTTTTTCATCCCCCTTCGAAAGAGACCAAGGCGCGTCTGGACTGGCTGATCGCGCACTTCGAGCAGAATCCCGTTCACGCGATTTCGTGGACGACGTCGCTGTACGACAATTTGGGTAAGCTCGCTGCGACAATCGGGCTCGCGCCGGTGCAAGCGTGGGAGAACCGCAGCCTCGAGCCGTTCATCGGGAAGTGGGATCTCATCTATCAGGGGGTCGACTCGCGCCAGGAGCAGATCACCGAGTGGCCGGGCATCAGCAAGTACTACGGCAGCTCCGTGATGATGGGTGAGGAGATCGATGCAGCGGCGCCTTTAGCGCGCTCGTTGCTCGGCGTGCCCGAAGACGCGGTGCTGCTCGGAACGTTTGGCCGCATGGAAAAGGCCAACACGAGCACGTATCAGGACGCGATGTCGATGATCTTGAAGTCTGACCGCCGCGCGTGGCTACTTTTGGCCGGTCGCGACGGGATCGATGCGGTCGCGTCGCTGCAACGCCGGTTTGCTGCTGAAGGCGTTCTCGAGCGGGTGCGCTTTCTCGGGCCGCGGCAGAGCGATGCGCCGGCGTTGAACAAGACGGTCGACATCTATTGCGACACGTATCCATGGGTAGGTGGGCAGACGCTTCTCGACGCGATGCAGGGGGGGCGGCCGATCGTGGCGATGCTGCCCGCGCCCGATGCCGATCTCGATCCCACCGGCGTAAGTTCAATCACCTCCGTCGCGACGTCATTACTATCCGGCGTTCTCGAACTGGCGCGCGCAGGTGACGCCGCGGACTACGCGAGAATCGCGCTCCGGTATGTTGCCGACCCGGAACTGCGTGCCCGGGATGGTGCTGCGGTCTATGAAAAGGCTTCGCGTGATTGCAACGCGTTCGAGAAGTCGAAGCGCTATGCGGAAGATCTGCGCGCGATCCTCGTCCGCAAATTGTCTGCGTCGGGTATCACGGTTTCCGCACGACAAGGGTGAATTCGTACAACCCGTAATCGTGTAGCAGCGCGACCCAACGAGAATAGCCCTCGCACAGATCGAAATAGCGGGCCGGGACCGCATAGTAGAGATCGGTACGCATCCGTTCCGGATCGGAATACGACGTCAGAAGGTTGAAGGCGAAGCCTTTACGCGAGAGCGCGTGCATGCGTTCGATCGTCGCGTGCACGTAGTTCTCCCACTCCGCCGTCGGGACGTCCATTTTTACGCTGAAGATTCCGCTGGCGACGACGAAGTCGGCCGGCTGCAAAGAGCCTGAGTCCGCGCTGAAAGCGGCGCGCTCGTTTTGAGCATGCAGCGCCCGTGCACTCTCGATCATCGCGTTCGACACGTCGAACCCGCAGTACCGTGGATGTCGGTCGCGCGCGGCTAGAAAATCCAAGAAGGCGCCGTAACCGCAGCCGTAGTCGAGAATCGAATAATCACTGCCTTCGGGAAGAACGCGTGCCAGCTGTTGGAAGCGGACCTCTTGGGACTGCACCGAGTTCCAATCGACGCCTCGCGGCGTCGGGCCGAAGTCACGCAGCTTGCCGCTATAATACGCGTCGATCTTGGCGAGGATTGGATCAGGCTTGGTCACGTACGCGTCCTTGGCCGAAAGTACGCCGCCGCCTCGTCACCGAGGTTGAAGAACAGATCGAGGATCGTAACTCCGTGTTCGAAAGGACCGTGCAGCTGCGGATACTCCGGATAACCTTGGTAACTCTTGAACTCGACCGTGATGCCTTGCTCATTCCACAGCGCGTGGTCGATGTAGGACGATGCGGCAGGACCCGAAAGGTACACCGTGGCGCCGGCTTGACGGCAAATTGCCATGAGCCGTTCGTTCTTCCCCGGCGTTCCCGCATAGTCGCTGGAGCGCGAGATCTTCGTAGCGATCCCCAAGCGTTCGGTGATGGCGCGAATGAACAGCTCGTTGACGGACGTGAGCAGCGGGAGCGCCGCCGCCGTTTCGTAAAGCCCCTCGATCCAACCCCACTGCTCCTTCGCGCGAGGCGCGCGCGCGTAGGCGTGGCGTAGCGATGCCAGGTGTTCGTGTGCCCAGCCGGGCTCGGCGATCCGCGTTTGATCGATCGACTGCGTGTACTTGCCGCTGACGTCGACCGGAATCGTGAGCCAGCGCAGTCCGTCCGCGGTCTTGATTTTATTACGATTGCGCCAGTCCCGCCGGGTGTATTGCACTTCGTCGAGCAAAACGAACTCGTCGACGCTCGCGATGAAATCAAAGTAACCTTTCCAGGGGATGTAGTTCGACTGGATGATCCCGACGCTCTTGCTCACCGTCAGAAGTTTCGAAGTTCGTCGCTGCGCCGTTCCAAGGGCTCGGTTGCGCCGGCCTTGTAAACTGCGGCGGGCGCCGTGTCCTTGAGCAGCAGGGCCCCGGCGCCGACGACCGTGTCGGGTGCGACGGTGATGCCGTCGCGGAGCGTGGCATTGACGCCCAGGAAGCAGTTATCGCCGATCGTGCACTTTCCGGAGACGACGATGTGGCTTGCGATGAAGACATTGTTGCCGATCTTGGAGTGATGGCCAATGTGGTTGCCGCTCCAGAGCACGCAATTGTTTCCAATCGAGACGTACGGTTGAACGACGTTGTTCTCGAAGATGAAGCAAGCTTCGCCGTAGTTGGTCTCGGGCCAGCGGTGAACGGTGGAGTGGATGTAGGTAGGCAACTCGTACCGTAGGGACTTGAGCGACTCGTACACGCCGCGCCGAGCGGCATTGACCTTGCTGAATCCCACCCCAATAAAGGCGGCGTAATCGCCCGGCGGATGTGACTGTGCGATCCCCTCGAACGGCACCACGGGAAGGTCCAGAAGTGTCGGTTCCGTCAGGTATTGTTCGTTGACGGTAAACGCCACGACGTCGTATTCGCTGTCATCGCGCAGATAAACCCGTGCGACCTGGGCGAAATCGGTCGTTCCGAAGATAATCGCTTTCTTCACGCGTGCACCGTCGCCGTGAAATTTCGCACGCAGGAGATGACCTTCGCCTGCTCAGCCGCGTTCAGGTCGTTATAGAAGGGGAGCCGAACCAGACGGTCGCTTACGCTCTCGGTCACGGGGCACTCGCCCCGGGCTCCCAAGCGTATGGCAGCCTCCGAGCGATGCAGGGGCGTGTAATGAAAAACCGCATTGACGCCGCGGCTGCGCATTTCGTCCAAGAAACGCGTGCGCTCGGCCAGCGTCGGCAAAAGCATCCAAAACATGTGATACGACTGCTCCCGATCGGTCGGGACGAACGGGAGCACGACACCTTGCGCCTGCGCCCACTCGCTCAGACCCTCAAAGTAGGTGGTCCAAATATGCTTGCGAGTGTTTTGGATTTCCTCGCGTCGCTCCAGTTGCGCGAGCAAAAATGCGGCGAGCATGTCACTCAAAACGTAACTCGAGCCGAGATCGACCCAGGTATACTTGTCGACCTGCCCCCGGAAGAAGCGCGAACGGTTCGTTCCTTTCTCGCGAATGATCTCAGCCCGCTCGATAAAACGCTCATCGTTGATCACCAGTGCGCCGCCTTCGCCGCACGTAAAGTTCTTCGTCTCGTGAAAACTCTGCGTCGCAAGCGAACCGAACGAACCGAGCGGTTTTTTCCGATAGGTTGCAAAGAGCCCGTGAGCGTTGTCCTCGATCAGCGCCAAGCCGTGCTGCCGAGCGATCTCGCCGATGGCATCCATCTCGCAGCCGACGCCGGCGTAATGCACCACGACGATCGCTTTGGTTTTTGGAGTAATGGCCTCTTCAATCAGGCTCTCGTCGATATTGAGCGTATCGGGCCGAATATCGACGAAGACCGGAACCGCGCCCCGCAGCGCGAAGGCGTTTACGGTCGAGACAAAAGTGAAGGCCGGAAGCAAGACTTCATCGCCGGCCTGGAAGTCGAGCAGCAGAGCGGTCATCTCGAGGGCGTGGGTGCAGTTGGTCGTCAGCAACACGCGCCGAGCGCCGAGCGCATCGGTGAGAAGCGATTCGGATTTACGCGTGTATGCGCCGTCTCCGGATATGTGCATCGAGGCGACCGCGTCACGCATGTACTCGAGTTCGTTGCCGCTCAGCACGGGACGGCTGAACGGTATGTGATCTTCGTCAGGCATTCTAGAAGTAGTATCGTCTTTCGAGGAGAAGCGGTTTACGGCTCTTGAATCCACGGAGGCAGGATGAGGCAGGAATTGTCGGCAGTTCTTCGCTGCCCGGAGTGCGGCGAACCGATGGTCCCGGGCGGGAAAGGCAGTCTTCGGTGCGACCACGACCACGAATTTCACGTCGTCGACGGCATTCCTGACCTTGTCCATCCCCGGACCTTGCTCCCGTCGGACGCGGAATTTCGTGGGAAATACGATAGTGGCGCGCAACGATACGACACGGGTATGCGCTGGCTCTTCGGAAGCTTTTACGAGGACGAGGAGCGGGTGCGCTCGTCGATGGCCGATTTGCTCAGGCTCCAACCGGGCGCGCGCGTGCTCGAAATCAGCACCGGCTCCGGATCCGACTCGGTGCAGATTCTGCGGCGCATCGGTTCTGCGGGTTGGCTCGTCGCCACCGACCTTTCGCGGGGGATGCTCCAGGTGGCCCAAGAGCGGCTTCGGGAAAGCGCGTCGCCGATTTCGTTCGTGCAGTGCAACGGGTCCTATCTTCCCTTTGCCGATGGGGTTTTTGACGCGGTCTTTCATTTCGGTGGAATCAACGAATTTTCCGAGAGGAATCGCGCGATTGCGGAGATGGCTCGCGTTACCAAGATTGGAGGTCGCGTTGTTTTCGGCGACGAGAGCGTTCCGCCGTGGCTGCGCGAGACGACGTTCGGCCGCGTGCTCATGAATGCAAATAAATTGTACAAGCACGTGCCGCCGCTCGAAGCCCTGCCGCAGACCGCCCGCAACGTGCAGATGACCTGGACGCTGGGCGGTGTATTCTATCTGATCGCCTTTGACGTTGGTTCGGGACCGCCGCTTGTCGATCTCGATCTGCCGATTCCGGGGAAGGGCGATTCGCTTCGCTCTCGCTTCGAGGCCGCGTTTCCCGGCGAAACATTGTGAAGTGGGAGAAGCTGGGCCGGATCTTCAATCCGGCGGGTCGCGCGTGGTGGATGCGGACGCACGCGGCGAATCCGGTCGCGATGCCGATCGGCGGCGATCGCTTGAGAATCTACTGCTGCGGGCGCGATGCGCAACAACGATCGCAGGTGGGCTATTTCGAGATGGACCTGAAGCGGCCGGGCGAGGTCTTGGATTTCTCCGAGGAGCCGTTTCTGGGGATTGGGCCGCTTGGCGCATACGACGATTGCGGCGTACTCAACGCTTGCTACCTCGACGACGGGAGCCGTCAGCTGCATTACTATTCGGGCATCACGCTGGGGACCACGGTGCCGTTTCGTTTCTTTGCGTCGGTTGCGGTTAGCGACGACGGGGGCAGGACGGCGCGTAAACTATCGCCGGCGCCGTTGCTCGGTATGAATGAGGTCGATCCCTATCTCACCGGGTCGCCATGTGTCTTGCGCGACGGTGAACGTTTTCGCATGTGGTACACCTCGGGTGTGCGATGGGAGCTCTTCGACGGAATCCCGCGGCACTTCTATCACATCAAGTACGCGGAATCAGCGAACGGTGTCGATTGGTTGCGCAAAGGCACGGTGTGTGTGGACTTCGCCGATAAGGACGAGTACGTCGTCGCCCGGCCCTGCGTTCGAATTATGGATGACGGGAGGTTTGCGATGTGGTACTCATATCGGGGCGATCGCTATCGCATCGGATACGCAGAGTCGTCCGACGGCCTGCGCTGGGAGCGATTGGATCAGCGCGCCGGAATCGAAGCCTCGCCATCGGGATGGGACTCGGAAATGGTATGTTACGCCTTTGTCTTCGATCACGGCCCCGAGCGCTACATGCTGTATAACGGCAACGGCTACGGCGAATCGGGCATCGGCCTCGCGAGACTGGTTCAGTGAACGTCTCTACGCGCGACGCCGACTGGCTTGACCAGACGGACGAGGCCGTGAGGCTTCAAGGTTATGCGGTCGTCACCGACGTGCTCTCGCCGGAATTTTGCGCTCGGGCGCGAGAGCGCATGTACGCGGCGAGGGACAAAATCGAGCACGAAATCGGTGCGCAGCGTATCGCGCGCAGCGGCGAACTGGGCGTCGTTCGCCTTCCGCTCAAGTACGAGCCGTTCTTTGCGGAGTTTCTCGATTTGCCCGTGTTGCATGGCGTTCTCGACAAGGTGCTGGCGCCGACGTCGATTCTGCACACGCAAAACGGATTGATTTTGCCGTCCGCGTCGCCCGCAGAGCGCGGCGTCTTCCAGAAAACCTTTCACCGCGACTTTCCGCGCTTCATGAATGGCTACCGGGCATCGATCAGCGTGCTTTTCGCAATCGACGAGTTCACCGAAGAAAACGGGGCGACGCTGCTCGTCCCGGGCTCGCACCTCTACGGCGATCGGCCCTCCGACGAATTTCTCGCCGCGGCCGCCGTACCGGGCATATGCCCCGCCGGATCGGCACTGGTCTTCGATGCGATGCTCTACCACGCGGCTGGGCGAAATATCTCGGGTCGCGATCGTGTCGCCATCAATCACCAGTTCACGCTCGCGTACTTCAAGCAGCAGATCGACTACGTGCGCGCGCTCGGTGATAGCGTAGTCGAGGCGTTGCCGCAACGCACGCAGCAGATCCTTGGATGGTACACGCGCGTCGTGACAAGCCTCGACGAGTACTACGTCCCCGCGGAAAAGCGCCTCTACCGTTCCGGCCAGGGCTAGCGAAGCGACGCTGCGCCGCGTTGTTCGGCCACGAGCTGCGCCGCGCGGTAGAGCGATTCAAACTGTCCGGCGTCGGTCCACCAGCCGTCGAGAACGTCGTAATACAGGTCGCCTTCTCTGATATAGGCGTTGTTCACGTCGGTGATCTCGAGCTCACCGCGCGCCGACGGTTTGAGGCGTTTGCAAAAGTCGAAGACGCGACGGTCGTACATGTAGATGCCGGTCACCGCATAGTCGCTGGCGGGCTTGGCCGGCTTCTCTTCGATCCGAACGATGCGTTCGCCGTCGAGCTCCGGGCAACCGAAGCGCTCGGGATCGTCGACTTTCTTCAGTAAGATCCGCGCCCCTGAGTCTTGCTCTTCGAACTTGCGCACGTAGGGTGAGATGTCGTCTTGGATGATGTTGTCGCCGAGGATGACCGCGATGCGCTGGCCTTCGGCAAAGTGCTCGCAAAGTTTGAGCGCGTCGGCGATACCGCCTTCGCCCTCTTGGTACGTGTAGTAGATGTCCTTGAGCCCGAACTCGCTGCCGTTCCCGAGGAGACGAAGAAAGTCACCGGCCGAGTTGCCGCCGGTGACGATCATGATGTCCCTGATCCCGGCTTTGCACAGCGTCTCGATCGGGTAATAGATCATCGGCCGATCGTAGATTGGCAGCAGATGCTTGTTCGTGACCTTGGTGAGTGGTCGCAGCCGCGTACCCAGCCCGCCCGCGAGAATAACGCCCTTCATGCTTGACGGCGCTCCGCCCCAGGCTCCGCGCCCCCCACTTCGTGGGGCCCCCAACCCATGGCGCGCGACGCAAATCGATGGGCTGAAGACTCCCCGAGAGCGCGCCAAATAAACATGTTACCTATGGGCATACTGCCTCTTGTAGTAGTCGAGGAATTCGCCCGATTTCAGTGGGCGCCACCAATCTTCATTTTCTTGATACCAGGCGACCGTCGCGCGCAGTCCGTCGTCGAACGGGACGTGCGGCTCCCATCCGAGTGCGCGAGCTTTTGCGCACGAGACGGCGTAGCGCCGGTCGTGGCCCTCGCGATCC
>DATKPZ010000066.1:0-35523 GCA_035523815.1 Alphaproteobacteria bacterium | reverse complement strand
AGATGCCGGTACGCGGCCGCCGTCGCTTTGCGGCCGCTCGCCGTCCGCACGACGAAGCCCGCCTTGAGCAGATACGGTTCGACGACGTCTTCGAGCGTCTGCGTGTCCTCGTTCAAGGTTGCGGCGATGGCGGCGATGCCGGCCGGACCGCCGCGATACGACTCGATCAGCGCGTTCAAAAACGCCCGGTCCATGCGATCGAGTCCCAACTCGTCCACTCCCTCGCGCTGCAGGGCCTCGCTTGCAACCGCACTCGTGATGGCTCCGCTCGCGCGAACGTCCGCAAAGTCGCGAACGCGGCGAAGAAGTCGATTTGCCAGACGCGGAGTGCCGCGGCTGCGCGCAGCGATGGTACGCGCTCCCTCCTGATCGAGGCGCGCGCCGAGCAGCTGCGCCGAGCGGGTGACGATACGCTCCAAATCGGCCGGCTCGTAGTAATCGAGATGATGGACGATGCCGAAGCGATCGCGCAGCGGCGCGCTGAGCATCCCCGCGCGCGTGGTCGCGCCGACGAGGGTGAAGCGCTTGAGCGGTAATTTCAACGTTTTCGCATAAGCGCCGCGATCGACGACGAAGTCGATTTGGAAATCCTCCATCGCGGGATAGAGGAACTCTTCCACCACGCGACCGAGCCGGTGAATCTCGTCGATGAACAGGACGTCGCCTTCTTCGAGGGAGGTCAGAATGCCGACGAGATCTTTGGGCTTCTCGAGCGTGGGGCCGCTGGTCGGGCGAAAGTTCGCGCCCATCTCGCGTGCGACCAAACCGGCGAGCGTGGTTTTCCCAAGTCCCGGAGGACCGTAAAGCAAAATGTGTTCGAGCGGCTCGCCGCGTCCGCGGGCCGCCTCGATCGCGATGCGCAGGTTATCGACCACGCGGTGTTGACCGACGTAGTCCTCAAAGCTGCGCGGCCGCAGCGAGGCTCCGTACACCTCATCTTCAAGCGTCTCTTGCGCAGAGAGAAGCCGGTCCGTTTGGTCGTCGGAAGAATAGAGCGGGCGGCGCCCCTCTTCATCTTTCATCCTTGCGCCGCCTTACGGCGATAGATCTGCGCGAGCAGCGTTTCGGCATCGTCGATTGCCGGATTCCCCTCCAACGTTTCGCGAATCATCGTCTCGGCCTCGCCGCGCTTATACTCGAGTTGCAGCAGCACGGCGAGCGCTTCGCCGGCAAAGTCCGGCATCGCCGGCGCAGGGGCCGGTTTCGGATCTTGGATCAGCAAAAAGCGGGTCACCTTGCCTTGGAGCTTCGCGACGATGTCGCGGGCCTTCTGCTGTCCGATTCCGGGGAGTTTTCGCAGATATGCATGGTCGCCGCGGTCGATCGCGCTCGCGATCGAAGACATCGGCTCGGTGAAGGCGCGTGCCGCGGTTCTTGGGCCGATCGACGCGACGCTGATCAACGCTTCGAAAAATGCGCGCTCGATGGCGTTGGTGAACCCGTAGTAGGTTGCGCGCGCGCTGTTTCCGTCGATGCTGAGCGATGCATAGATTTCGAGCGCGACGCTCTGCCCGGGTGCGGCCGTCACCTTGTCCGCGACGCACGGCGGGAGCACGATCTCGTAGCCGAGTCCGGAAGCCTCGAGGACGACGTGTTCGCCGTCGCGCTCCACCAGCGTGCCGCTAATGCGCGAGAACATGTTCGGACATATTGAGGTACGCGAGCGCGATCGCGAGCGCATCGGACACGTCGTTGGGCTTGGGCGCGACACGCAGGTTGAGGAGCCGGGTCACCATCGCGTTGACTTGATCCTTGCTCGCGTTCCCGGAGCCCACCAGCGCCCGCTTGACGTGCGCGTGGCCCAGGGTCTGCACCGGAACGCCGGCCTGTGCGCTAGCAAGGCACATGACACCGCGCGCATGTCCCATCAGAATCGCGGTCATGGGATTCTTGTACGTCGTGTAGAGCTCTTCGATCACGACCACATCGGGCGTGGTCTGCACGAGCAGCGCGGTGATGCCTTCGTGCAAGATGGCCAAGCGGCGCTCCAGCGGTCCGGTCGGTGCCGGGCTCACGACGCCGGCCTCGATCAAAGCCACGCTTCGCCCACGTCGCTCGATCACGCCGTAGCCGGTGACGCGCAGCGCAGGATCGATCCCGAGTATGCGCACGCTATTGGCCGGTACCGTTGACGATGAGCGTCACCGTGGATCCCGGCGTGAGGTTCTCGCCGACCGCAGGGTCGGTTCGAATCGCATGGCCGTTCGCGCCCTCGCTCGTCGTGTACTGGATCTTGCCGACCTGATACCCGTCGGCGGCCAGCGTCTCTTCCGCTTGCTGCACCGTTTCGCCCTCGGTATCCGGCACTTGACCGTTGACCGAAAGCGTCAGCGTGACGCGCCTGCCGCTCGAAGCTTGCGAGCCCGGCGCCGGATCCTGGTCGACGATCGTGCCGTTCTTATCGGCCTGCGTCGAGAACGTGATCGCCGGCTGCAACCCGAGCTGCTGCAACTGCGAGACGGCTTGCGCATATGCGGCGCCGACAAGCGAGGGGACGACGATTGCCTGCGCGTTCGTCGCGGGCCCGGTGCTCACCGTCACATGAATCGTGCCGCCGCGCTGTAAGGGCGTTCCGGGAAGCACGTCTTGCGCTTTGATGACGCCGCTCGGGACGTTGGGATCCGACGTCTGCTGCGAGGTGTCCAGCGTTATGCCGAGCTTCGCCGCCATCGTCTGCGCATCCGAAGCGGCCATGTTGACGAAGTTCGGCGCGGCGATCGATTGCGGCCCTTTCGAAACCGTGAGCGCGATGGTCGCACCCTTGCGCACCTGCGAGCGTGCCGCGGGACGTTGATCGATGACGCTGTCCTTGGCTGCGTTGTCGAAGCGGTCGAATCGCTTGATTTTGAATCCGTCGTCCTCCAGCGTGCGCTGTGCGTCGCTGACGTTGTAACCTCGCACGTCGGGGAGTCCGACCATCGGCAAGCCGTTGCTGATCACGAGCTCCACGAGCGTATCGCGATCGACCGTCGCTCCGGGTTCGGGGTTTTGGCGAATGACGTGATTCGCGGGCACGGTGTCGCTTGCACTCTTGATGAATCGCGCGACGAGCCCGGCGTTTACGACCTCGGCTTGCGCCTGCGTATCGGTCATATTGGTGTAATCGCCGACCGTCACCGACGACGCCACGACCGGAAAATGCAGTGGACGTCCGAAGATGGCGTATCCGACCCCGGTTGCCGCGAGAGCCAGGAGAACGAACGTGAGGATCAGCCGAAGTCCCCAGCGCGATCGACGCTCCTCTTCTTCGCTCATCGACGTGTAGGTGCGGTCGGGCAAGGGCGAGCGCCGGGGCGGCAGCACGTTGTGCATCATCTGCGTCGGTGCGTCGTCGGCGATGGCAGACCCAGGGACGCTCGGGCGCTCGCGTGCTTCGCGTAATGCGGTCGCGACCTCGCTTGCGGAACGGAAGCGATTCTCCGGCCGCTTTTGCAAGAGCTTGTTCACGATTGCGGCAAGCGCGGGTGAGACGCCGGACGTGCTCGTGTCCAGCACCGGTACCGGATCGCCGATATGTTTGAGCGCGACGGTCACCGGAGACTCGCCCATGTACGGAAGCGCACCGGTGAGCATCTGGTAGAGCACGATGCCCACGCTATACAGGTCCGAGCTCTCGTGCAACTCGTGGCCCTGGGCTTGCTCGGGCGAAATGTAATAGACGCTGCCCATCACGAGGCCCGGCTTGGTCAGCGCCATCGTTTGCTGCGAAACGGCACGCGCGATTCCGAAGTCGGAGAGCTTGACGACGTCGTCCTTGGTCACCAAAATGTTGGCGGGTTTGATGTCGCGATGCAAGAGACCGGAGCGATGCGCATAGGCGAGTCCATTGCAAATTTGCGCCGCATAGTCGATAGCCACCGGTTCGGGCAATGCACCATCCGCGATGATCTCGGCGAGTGAGGGACCGTCGACGAGCTCCATCACGATGTAATAGGTCTCACCCTCGCGTCCGACGTCGTAGGTATTGACGATGTTGGGATGCGAGAGCCGAGCAGCCGATTCGGCTTCCTGATAGAAGCGGCGCACAAACTCTTCGTCGGCGGCGTATTGCGGACGAAGCACCTTGATCGCGACGCGCCGTCGCAGCACCGTGTCGGTGCCGCCATAGACCGTCGCCATCCCGCCTTCGCCGAGCCTACGATCGAGTCGGTAACGATTGTTGAAAGTTTGCTGCTCGATCACGTTCGTGTACTCGTTTCCCGCAACGCAGGTGTTTCCTGCATAAACCGGCGTGCGCTCACGGCGTAGCGAGCGCCGTTTTGAGCACGTCACGCGCGATCGGGGCGGCAACTAACGACCCGTAGCCCGCATTTTCAACCACGATTGCCACCACGAAGCGCGGATGGTCCGCCGGGGCGAAACACACGAACCACGAGTGCGCGGCGCCGTGCGGATTGGTCGCAGTTCCCGTTTTCCCCGCTACTTGCACCGCGGGGATCTGCGCGGTCATCCCCGTGCCGTGCTGCACGACGGCAATCATCATCTTCGTTACCTGCGCGGCGGTTTGTGCGGAGATGGGCGACGCGAGCGTTCCGGCCGGCGTAACGCTCGCCACCTTTCCGTCGCGCACGATCTGCCGCACGATGTACGGACGCGGCATCTGCCCGCCATTCGCGACCGTTGCCGTGATCAGGGCCATTTGCAACGGTGTCATCAGCAGCGCGCCTTGGCCGAATCCCATTTGCGCAAGCTCACCCGGCACGATCGTGTCCTTTGACGGCACGCGGTCGGTTTCGGCAGGGAGTTGAAAATCGAGCGGAGCGCCGATACCCCAGCGGCCCAAATAGTCATAGAACTGGTCCGTGCCCATCTTCAGGGCGATCTGGGCGAAGTCGACGTTACTCGAGAGCGCGAATGCGCCGGTGAGATCCTGATACCCCGTCGCTTCGCTCTCGTTATCGTGCAACGTGAAGTTCCCGATCTGCAGATAGCCCGGGTCCTCAAAGTGCGAATCCATCGTCACGGTCCCGGCTTCGAGCGCCGAGCCGGCGGTGAAGATCTTGAACGTCGAACCGGGTGGATACAGTCCGCTCGTCGCTCGATTCAGCAGCGGACTTTGCGTATCGGCGACCAGCGAGGGAAACTCGAGGTCGTAGCGTGCCGGGTCGTAGCTGGGCACGCTCGCGATGGCAAGGACCGCACCGGTTGCGGGATCGAGCACGACGCCGGCGCCTCGCGCGTGAGCCGAGAGTTCGTCCCAAAGCGTTCGTTCGATGGCCGGCACGATCGTCGTGACGACGTCGGCTCCATGCGATTGCGAGCTCTTCCCGGCGAAGGCGCTGAGAATCTCGTCGAATTGTGCGAACGGATCGCCCGTCGTGTCGGCCGGGGTGAGCGCGCGGTCGTAGGCGTCCTCGATGCCGCTCGTCCCATAGCGTGCCGAAACGTAGCCGACGGTTTGCGCGAGCGCTTCACCAAACGGATATACCCGCGCGTTGTCCTTGGTCTGCGCCAGCACCGTTCCGTCGGTCGCGAGTATTCGCCCACGCCGGGCGTCAAGCAGTGCGTGGCGCGGGTTGTACGGCTTTGCGGCGATGCCGGGCCCCGCGACGAGCATCACCCATGCGGTGCGGAGCACGAGAACCGCGAACAAGAGAATGAAAAATGCCCAAAGCCGACCGATTGCGCGGTTGGTCACCGCTCGCGAAGAACGCTGAATCCGCCGCCGGAACGCACGGCCATGTGCGCGCGGCCCGGCTCGGAAGAAAGGAGCAGGTTGATCATCTGCTGCGCCGTTGCGTCGGCGATCTCTCCCGCGGCGAGCACGACGTCGACTTCCATTTCGCTCAAGATCGGCGGCGCCACGTACGCGCACGACGGGAGTGTTTCGAAGTGCCGCTCCTCATAAGGGCCGTCGTGCCATGGCCCTCGCTTCCCGAATACTTGTGCGTGATAATCCCACGCACAGAGCTGTTTCTCTTTCCAGACGAATTCGTCGCGAACGCAGAGCCGGCGACACGCCGAGCACTGTACGATCGCTGCGGGCGGATGCGCGAGTCCGTCGGCAATCTCTTCGGGCACGTCTTCGATGTTGAGGACCGCGCCGTCCGAGAGCGCTTCGGGAAGGTCCGCGTGCCACTGCACCCGTGCGAGCAACTCGATATCGCGCATCGGGGCAACGAATGCGCGCTCGTCTTCGGGGGGAAAGGTGCGATCGACCCAGTCGAGCAGGTTCCCGAGCGCGATCCCGACGTTTTGCCAGCTTTCACCGATCACGACGCCGACCGGCGTCCATGCCAGCGGCACGAGGCGCGCCGTAATCGCGCCGCCGTCGGTGCGAAAGCTGTTGATGAAGCCGAGCGTGCTGCCGCTGCCGCCGAGCACGAAAACCCGGGGCTCGTCACTCAGCTCGAGGCTTCGCTCGTCGCTGCCTCGCTGCGATACTCTTGCAGACTCCGCGGCGGACCCGCCGTGCTTTCGAGTGCCTCCGCGAGGGCCCGAGCCGTATCCAAACTGGTCAAACACGCAATACTCGCTTCTACCGCGGCGCGCCGAATCTTGTAGTTATCGGTCATTTCCCGCGGCCCTTTGGCGTCGTTGATCACCAGGTCGACGCTGCGCTGCCCGATCACGTCGAGCACGTGCGGCGAACCGTCGGATATCTTGTTGATCGCTTCGCATGCAATGCCGGCGGCCTCTAACACGGCGCGCGTTCCAGGCGTTGCAACGAGCGTATGACCCAGATCCGCGTACCGGCGCATGACGGGGACGGCCTCGTCCTTCTCTTCGTCGGCGATCGAAACGAGGATTCGGCCGCCCGAGCCCGGCAGACGAACGCCCGCGCCGAGGAACCCCTTACGCAACGCTCCGGCGAACGTGTCATCCATGCCGAGCACCTCGCCCGTGGATTTCATCTCCGGACCCAGAATCGTTTCTACGCCGCGCATCTTCGAGAACGAAAAGACCGGCACTTTGACCACGACGTACGGGGTGCGCGGGTGCAGTCCGACGCCGTACTCCATATCTGCAAGCCGCTCGCCCAGTGCGATCCGTGTCGCTGCAGCGACGATGTTCACGCCCGTGGCTTTTTGAATGATCGGAACGGTGCGGCTCGCACGCGGATTCGCCTCGATGATGTACAGATCGCCGTCGTGCACGACGAATTGGATGTTGATCAATCCGCGAATCTTCAACTCGCGGGCGATCGACGTCGTGACCTCGACGATGCGACGTTCCATCGCGGCATCGATCGTCTGGGTTGGGTAGACGCTGATCGAGTCCCCCGAGTGAATCCCGGCGCGCTCGATGTGCTCGAAAATGCCTGGGATCAGGATGTCCTCGCCGTCGAAGACCGCGTCGACCTCGACCTCTAAACCGCGCAAGTACTTATCGACCAGCAGGGGGGCGCCGGGAAGAATCGGCGGGGCCGACTCGGCGTAGGACGCGAGCTGGCCTTCATTATAGATGATTTCCATCGCGCGCCCGCCGAGCACGAAGCTCGGACGAACGAGCACCGGGAACCCGAGTTCGCGCGCAAAGGCGCGCGCTTCGCGGAAGCTCGTCGCGGCCTTGCCTTCCGGACGAGCGACGCCCAGACGCGAGAGCGCCGCGTCGAATTGCGCCCGGTCCTCGGCCATGTCCAGACTCGCGCGGTCACTGCCGATGATCTTCACGCCGCGCGCCTCGAGCTCTTTGGCAAGATTGATCGCGGTTTGGCCGCCGAAAGCCAGCATGACGCCGGCCGCCTGCGTCGCACGATACGCGGCCTCGACTTCGTCGGCTCCGGGCGGCTCGAAAACGAGCGCGTCCGAGATGTCAAAGTCGGTCGAAACCGTCTCCGGATTGTTGTTGACGATGACCGCTGATTTTCCGGCGGCGCGCAGCGCCCACGCCGCGTGCACGCAACTGTAGTCGAACTCGATGCCTTGGCCGATCCGAATGGGCCCGCTGCCGACCACCACGATCGCTTCGTTCGGCGTCGGACGCATCTCGTTCATCTCATCGCACGAGAGGTAGTAGTATGGCGAGCGCGCGGGGAACTCCGCTGCCGCCGTATCGACCATGCGAAAGGCCGCGCTCGCGTTCCGCTGAGGCTCCGCTTCTGCATCGACGATGTCCCCAAACTGATAGAGCCAGAAGCGGTCGATGGCCGAGGTTGCGTGAATCCGTTCGATGCAGGCATCACGTCCGGCCGGGCCGGCGCGTCGAATCAGTTCCGCGACGGCGAAGAGGCGCTCGTCCGTCGGACGGGCGACGATCTCTTCGAGCTCGCCGTCGGTCCATTCTTCGTACTCGCCGCCGGTGAGGCGTTCGCGCTTGAGGTCGAGTCCCCGCACCGCCTTCATCAGGGCTGAACGAAACGTCCGGCCGATTCCCATCGCCTCGCCGGTCGATTTCATCTGCGTACCGAGCAGCGTATCGGCCAGCGGAAACTTGTCGAACGGCCAACGCGGGATCTTCACCACGCAATAGTCGAGCGTCGGCTCGTACGCCGCTTTCGTCACGCCGGTGACGGGGTTGGGAATCTCGTCGAGCGTTTGACCGAGCGCGATGCGCGTCGAGATCTTGGCGATCGGATAGCCGGTCGCTTTCGAGGCCAAGGCCGAGCTGCGCGAAACGCGCGGGTTGACTTCGATGATCGCGTATTCGCTGCTGGTCGGATGCAAGGCGAACTGGATGTTGCAGCCGCCCTGCACGTTGAGCGAACGAATGACGTTGAGCGAGGCGCTGCGCAGCATTTGATAGTCGAGGTCCGAGAGCGTCTGCGACGGCGCGACGACGATCGAGTCACCGGTATGCACGCCGACCGGGTCGATATTCTCCATGTTGCAGACGATGATGCAGTTGTCGGCACCGTCGCGCAGCACTTCGTACTCGATCTCTTTCCAGCCGAGCAGCGAGGTCTCGAGCAGGGCTTGATGGATCAGCGATGCGTTGAGTCCCGCATCGAGCCGTTCGCGCAGGTCCGCCTCGTTGTAGACCACGCCGCCGCCCGTGCCTCCCAGCGTGTAGGCGGGGCGCACGACGAGCGGATAGCCGGCCTGCGCGGCAAAGGCGAGGCCCTGTTCCACTTCGGTGACGATGATGGATTCGGCAACGGGCTCGCCGATTTCGAGCATCTTAGCTTTGAATCGTTGGCGGTCTTCGGCGAGTTTGATCGTGTCGACGGGCGTTCCGAGCAGCTCGACGCCGTAGCGTTCCAAGGTACCGGCATCGTCGAGTTCGACCGCGAGATTCAGGCCGGTCTGTCCGCCCAGCGTCGGCAAGAGCGCATCCGGACGTTCGCGCGCGATGATCGCTTCGACCGACGCGACGGTCAACGGTTCAAGATAGACGGCGTCGGCGACCTCGGGATCGGTCATGATCGTCGCCGGGTTGGAGTTGACGAGGACGACGCGGTGGCCTTCCTCGCGCAGCGCGCGGCACGCTTGAACGCCGGCATAGTCGAATTCAGCGGCCTGACCGATCACGATCGGACCGGAGCCAATCACGAGGATGTTACGGCGGGGCATGCTGGGGAGAGTGGATTGGCCGCCAGACGGTCGAGTCCTCGACGATGGAAGTCGCAGCATGTGTACGGCCGAAGGCCGGCCGCATCGTCTACGGTTGTAAGCGGTGCAGCCGCCAGACCCCTAGCGTTCGTTCGTAGACGAGTCGATCGTGAAGACGATTGGCCTGACCCTGCCAGAACTCGACGTAGGCGGGTGCGAGCACGTAGCCGCCCCACGAGTGCGGCCGCGGGACCTCCTCGCCCGCGAAGCGCTCTTCGAAGTGCGACATGCGCTCGCCCAGAATCTCGCGCCGCTCGAGCGCCGCGCTCTGCTCCGATGCCCAGGCCGAGAGCTGATGTCCGCGCGGGCGCGATGCGAAATACGCGTCGGATTCGTCCTCGGAGAGTTGCGCGACCGTTCCCTCGACGCGCACCTGGCGGTGCAGCGGCGCCCAAAACAGCGTGGCCGCCGCGCGCGGATTAGCCTCCAGTTGCGCCGCCTTCCGGCTGAAATAGGAGGTGTAGAAACGCAGTCCGCGCTGATCCAATCCTCGCAAGAGCACGATGCGAGCGCTCACGCGGCCCTGCGCATCCACGGTCGCGAGCGACATCGCGTTGGGTTCACGAACCTGCGCATCCGCATACGCTTCGTCGAGCCAGCGGCGCAGCTGCTCGATCGGATTCGCAGCCATCGCTTCTTCCAGAAGCGGAGCGCCGGCATAGCCCTCGCGGCTGTTTTCGATACTCAAGGAATTCTCCCGACGGCTAGGCCCGTCAGCATCGTGACCACGAGCAGCGCCGCTCCGGCGAGCACGAAACCCAGCTCTGCCGCGACCGGTCTGCGCTCGAGCGTCGTCTCGCGTCCCAGCCGGGCCAGCGCTTCGCGCAACTGCGCGGCGTTCTCGGCACGCGCGTAGGCGCCCCCGGTAATTTGCGCGTACGACTCGAGCGCGCCTTCGTCGATGGTCGATTCCTCGCCGCCGATGACGTCGCCGTTCGACGTCCCGATGCCGATCGTGTAGATCGGCACGTGGTGCGCCGCAAAGTATTGCGCCATCTCTTGCGGATCGACGCCCGTGTTGTTCACGCCGTCGGTGATCAGGATGACGACGCGATGTCCGGTGGGCGGAAACTGCGAGGCGGCCAGACGCAATGCATCGCCGATCGCGGTTGCTCCATCCGGCGAGGGAATCTGCTCGAGTGCGCCGAGAATCGCATCCTTGCTGGCGGTCAGCGGCGCAATCAATTCGGCGGCGCCTGAAAAGGTGATCAGCCCGATCTTGACTCCCGCCGGCGCCTGCTCGATGAAGGCGCGCGCGGCGCTTTGCGCCGCCGCCGCACGCGTCGGCGAAACGTCGGTCGAGGCCATCGATCCCGAGGTGTCGATGCAGATGAAGACGCTGCCGTCCGTAACCGGAACCGGAAGCGTGAGG
Organism: Alphaproteobacteria bacterium; assembly: GCA_035523815.1. Classification (GTDB taxonomy): domain Bacteria; phylum Vulcanimicrobiota; class Vulcanimicrobiia; order Vulcanimicrobiales; family Vulcanimicrobiaceae; genus Aquilonibacter. The sequence continues at coordinate 24,660 of DATKPZ010000066.1, read as the reverse complement.
TGCGGACCGGCAAGACCGATCGCGAGCGCGACGAGCGCGGCGATCCATGCTCCGCGCAGGGCCGTGACGATCCAGGCTCGCGGACGCAGCGCGCGCTCGAGAAATCCGATGTGTGAATAGTGCAGCGCTTGCGCGTCGGCGCGCGCCGCCGCCCGTTGATACAGCCAGGTCAACACGGCCGCCACGATCGCGCCGATCGGCAAAACCCAGGGTGCATCGAAGCTCATTGCGTAGCGCCGAACGCCGCGCGAAGCGACGCCGCCCCATCCGATTCGTGAAGAATACCGGTCCGCCAACCGGCGTTCGCAAAGCGTGCAATCAGCGCGTCCTCACGCTCGCGCACCGCTGCGGCGAACGCCGCGCGCTCGCGGTCGCCGACATAGGCACGCAGCGTTCCGCCCTCGGCGCCGGTGAAGCGCACCATGCCGCCCAGCGGCAAGCCGTCGTACCACGGATCGCGCGCGACGAGGGCCGTGCAGTCGCACCAGTTCCCGAGCTCGGCGAGCAGGTCGTCGTGGTTTGGTTCGAGCTCGTACCAATCGCCGATGGCTAAGAGCGCCGATCCGCGCCGCAGCGCCCCGCGCGCCGTCCGCAGCGCCGTCCCGACGTCGAACGGTGTGGTCACCGGCACATGCACCGGCCCGATGTAGTCGCTGCCCACGCGCACGAGACGGTCTCCGCTGCGCGCCGTCCCAAACCATGCATCCGCCGCCTCTTCCGCCGCCTCACGCAAAGGGCGCCGGCGCCCGACGTGCATCGATGCGCTCTCGTCGACGATGAGCGCCAACGTCAGCGCGACGTCTTCGAGGACCACGCGCGTTTGCAACTCGCCGGCGCGAGCGGTTGCGGCCCAGTCGATGCGGCGCACGTCGTCTCCGGGAATGTAGGCGCGCAGTTCCACGAATTCATACCCGTCGCCGCGATACGTCGTGGGCGAACCGGCCCCGAAGCGCCGCGGCCGCCGCTTTCCGCGCAGTAATGCGTCCCGGAGCGTGAGCCGTGCCATCAGGGCACGGGAATCGTTGCGATGAGCTGCTCGACGACGCGCGCCGGACCGCCGTCCGCCGACACGCGGAAATTGAAACCGATACGGTGGCGCAGCGCGAGCGGCGCCACGCTGCGCACGTCGTCGGGGACGGCGTAGTCGCGTTGCTCGAGCAGCGCTTTGGCCCGCGCGAGATTCGCGATTGCGAGCGTCGCGCGAGGGCTCGCGCCGTAATCGATTGCCGGATGCTGCGCTTCCCGCGTGAGCACGACCAGTTCCACGATGTACCGCTTGAGCGCATCGTCGAGGTGAACGCCGTGCGCTTGAGCTCGCCACTCGCGTACCTGCTCGAGCGTCGCGACCGGACCGATCACCGGGGCCTCGGCGATGGCGAACCGCTCGAGAATCGCCAGCTCGTCGGTGCGCGAGGGATAGCCGACGTCGACTTTGAGCAAGAAGCGATCCATCTGCGCGATCGGCAGCGCGTAGGTGCCTTCGGAATCGAGCGGATTCATCGTCGCCATGACGATAAACGGATCCGGCAGCGGATGCGTCTGCGGGCCGATCGTGACTTGGTGCTCCTGCATCGCCTCCAAAAGCGCCGATTGCACTTTCGCCGGGGCGCGATTGATCTCGTCGGCCAAGACGACGTTCGCGAAGATCGGCCCGCGCACGGTGGTAAACGCGCTCTCGCGTTGATCGAAGATGCGCGTTCCGACGATATCGCTGGGCAAGAGGTCGGGAGTGAATTGAATGCGTTTAAACTCGCCGTGCAGCGCATCGGCGAGGCTGCGACACGCGAGCGTCTTGGCAAGGCCCGGGGGTCCTTCGAGCAAGACGTGACCGCCGCAGAGAAGTCCGAGCAGCAGGCCTTCGACCACGTCCCGTTGCCCGACGATGGTGCGTTCGAGCGCTCGGACGACGAGCACCGGCCCCCCGTCCGCATTGCTCCTTGCATCAGTGCTCATCGCGTCATGCGCTCCAGTTGGGTAATGGCTGCCGCGATGGCCACGCCCAGATCGGCGTCGAAGGTAAACCCGGCGCGTTCGAGCGCGCGCAACAGGTCGCGCAGGCTTGGGTCGGCGGCAAGCGGCCTACGCAACACGTCTTCCAGCGTTTCCCGCTCGCCCGCGCCAACCATTCGTCGCACGACGCTGCGCGCCCGCATCGCGCCCGCTCGCGTCCGCTCGTTCTGCAGCAGTTCCAGCGCTTCGCGCAGCTGCGTCTTGGGATCGCGTGCGACCGGGATCGGCGCCGGGAGCGTGACGACCGGTGCGGGCGCAGCGGGCCGCCGCCGAATCAGCGCGACGATGAGCAGTCCGGCGCCGGCGATTCCCAGCAGAATGAACGCGAGCCGCAGCAGCGCTCCAAGGACGGCCCGAAGCCCTTGCCACGCATCGCTTGCCGCAGCGATCGCGACCCCGGGACCGGTGACGTGCAGCGTCAACGAATTCGAAAAATAGCGCTTGGCTTTTCCGTCACGCGCATCGATCGCATCCAGCGTGACCGGGGCGATCGTAATTGCGCCCGAGCGATGAGCTACGACGGTGATCGTCTCGCGGTACGTCGACCCGCCGCCTGATGGAACCGTCGTTCGCTCGCTGCCGAGGAGTTCCAATTCGGCGAGAAGCGGAAGATCGAGGTTATCGAGTTCCGCGACGCGCTCGCGTACATGGGCGGTGATGATCAAATGAAACGGCACTTCGATCTGCGGGGCGGTCGTGTCCGCGGCCAGCGTCAGCTGAGTGACCGTCAAGCGCTGCAAACTCTGCGCACCCGCCGCGCACGTCGTCGAAAGCGCGAGCAGAACCAGTGCTAACGCACGGAGGGTAGCGTTGAAAGCCATTGCGCGAAGAGGCGGCGAGCGTCGAACGGCCCGGGCGAAGCTTCGGGGTGGAATTGAACCGCGGCCACGGGCAGGCGCCGATGCCGGAATCCTTCGTTCGTTCCGTCGTTGAGATTGGTCATCGTCGGTTCGAGGTCGTCCGGCATCGAGCGCGCATCGACCGCGTACCCATGATTGTGCGCGGTGATCAGGACCTCGTTGCGCGTGAGGTCTTTCACCGGCTGATTGCCGCCGCGATGTCCGTAGGGAAGCTTGTAGGTCTGCGCGCCGCAGGCGAGCGCAAGCAGCTGATGTCCCAGGCACACGCCGAAGAGCGGTTTGCGCCCGAGTAGCCCGCGCAACGTAACGATCGTTTCCGCGAGGTCGGTCGGGTCGCCCGGACCCGGAGAAATGAAGATCGCCTCGGGATCGCCTTGCAGCAGTTCTTCTTCGGTTGCGTTATACGGCACCACCGTCACCTCGCTGCCCAGCGCGGTCAGCTCGCGCAAGATCGCACGCTTGACGCCGCAATCGATCAGCGTCACGCGCACGCCGCCGCGCGTGCCTTCGACGTGACGCTCGCGCGTCGCGACGCTGGGCACGAGCTGTGACGTCGTGGCCGAGCGCACGAAGCGTGCGAGCTCGCCTTCGGCGCGCGCGAGCTGCGTCTCGCCCACCGCAAGCGCGGCCCAAATCGTTCCGTGTTCGCGAAGGGTGATCGTGATCGCGCGCGTGTCCGCTCCGATCATGGTCGGAATCTTCTGCTCGTCGAGCCAGTCCCCAAGCGCCGCCTTGCTCAAGTAGTGGGAGGGATGGCGGGAGATCTCTTTGATGATGGTCCCGCTCACGCACGCTCGCGGGTACTGCGCGGCACTGCCGGAGATCCCGTAGTTGCCGATCAGCGGATAGGTAAAGGTGAGGATTTGGCCGGCATAGGACGGATCGGTGAGGGCCTCTTCGTAGCCGGTCATCCCGGTGTAAAAGACCGCTTCGCCGAGGGCGAGACCCTCGTGGCGCAAACCGAAGCCGTCGAAGCGCGAGCCGTCGGCGAGGAACAGAGCTGCGGGGATGGTCATGCTAAAGAACTGGCGGTTAGGCGCAGGGCCCGCCCAAACCTGGAAGTAAGCCGCCACGGATGGACTGGCACTTTGGCGCGACCGCGTTCGCCACGGCGATCACGATCATCGACCCGATCGGCATGATCCCAATCACCGCGGCGACGACCGCGCATTTCGATCGCGCCAAACGAAATCGTATCGTGGATCAGGCGGTCCTCGTTGCGGCCATCGTGATGCTTGCGATGGGGCTCGTCGGGCCGCTTCTTCTCGACTATCTCGGCATCACGTTGCCCGCCTTCGGCATTGCCGGGGGCATTCTGCTGTTTCTGATTGCGATCGACATGCTCTTTGCGCGCCCGACCGGCGCACGCGCAACGAGCGAGGAGGAACGCGCCGCACGCGAGGGCGAGAATCCGGCGGTCTTTCCGCTCGCAATTCCGATGCTCGCGGGACCCGGTACGATCGCGACGGTGCTCCTGCTGGTCAATCTGGCGCGAGGAAATCCCGCCCGCGATGCGCTCGTGCTGCTGGCCTACGCTGCCGCGCTTGGCATCGCTTGGCTGTGCATGCGCGGTGCGGCGCGCTACCTGCATCGCCTGGGCACGACCGGCATTCACGTGATCACGCGCGTGCTGGGCATCGTCCTCTCGGCGCTAGCCGTGCAATTCGTCATCAACGGCATCTTACAGACGCCGCTGGTTCACCATTGAAGGGTGCAAAAGGGTACACTATGAGCATGCAAGACGATGACCCGCCCGCGGAGCAGATGATTCACGACCTCGGAATCGACCCGTCGCTCGAAATCGACTCGGATCAACGCGCCGAGCTTCTTGCGCGCTGGCATCGCGAGCGCGGCAGCCGGTACGGCAGCGAGCCCGACGTCAAAGGCGACCTCGAGGGGGATTAGGCCCGCCAGCGCACGTCGCCGCCGACCAGCGTCGCGATCGCCCGGCGCGGCAGCGTAGAGCCCGCGAACGGCGTGCTCTTTCCTTTTGAAGCGAATCGCGTTGGGTCGACGACCCACGGTCGATCGGCAAAAATCGTGATATCGGCGGGTGCTCCGACGCGCAGCGTGCCGCCGGTCACGCCGAGGATACGCGCGGGATTGGTCGAGAGCAGCGCGACGAAGCGTGCGAGCGGCAAATCCGGAAGCGCCAGCGCGTACGCGCCGACCGCAATCTCGAGGCCGGTGAAGCCGACCGCCGCGGTGCGCAGGTCGCCGGATTTTTCCTGCGCGGTGTGCGGAGCATGGTCGGTGGCGAAGACGTCGATGCTTCCGTCGCGCACGCCCTCGCGCAAGGCCCGAGCGTCGGCCGGCGTGCGCAGCGGCGGGTTCACCTTTGCGCCGGCGCCGCGCTCGCGAACGGCCTCGTCCGTGAGCAGCAAGTGGTGCGGCGTTACTTCGCACGTCGCCGTCCCGCCCTGCGCGCGCGACCAGCGCACCAGGTCGAGTCCGCGCGCGGTGGAGAGATGCGCGATGTGCCAGGCTTTTGCGGTGTCGATGCCGATCAGCAGGTCGCGCGCCACGATCACATCTTCGCTTGCGCTCGGTGCTCCGACGACGCCGAGCGCCGCTGAGACCGCGCCCGCGTTCATCACGCCCTCGCCTTTGAGATCCTCGTCCTCGGCGTGGGAGATAAAGACGCCGGGCACGTCGCGGGCCGCGGTCGCGGCGTCCCATAGGACGCGCGCGTTCGCGACGGTGTTGCCGTCGTCGGAAAACGCCACGGCGCCGGCGCGAGCCAGCGCGGCGAAGTCGACGCTTTGCACGCCCGCGCGCCCGTGCGTTATTGCGGCAATCGGATAGAGGCGGCAGCGTGCCTCGCGCGCAGCGAGCGCCGCGAGCTGCGCGAGCACCTGCGGGGAGTCGAGCGCGGGCAGCGTGTTGGGCATGCACGCGACCGCGGTAAATCCGCCCTGCACCGCCGCCTGCGTGCCGGTCGCGATCGTTTCCTTTTCCGGAAAGCCCGGCTCGCGCAGATGGACGTGCATGTCGAGAAAACCCGGCGCGACGAAAGCGCCGGTCGCATCGTACCGTTCTTCACCCGAGGCCGCGGAGAGATGCTCGCCGATCTCGGCCACGAGGCCGCGTTCGATGCGCAGGTCGCGCAGTGCGTCGATGCCTTGCGAGGGATCGACGAGGCGTCCTCCCTGGATCAACACGCGAGCGGCACGCGCTAACGCACGCGCTCGCGCGCGCCGTTCACCAGCAAATCGAGAACCGCCATGCGAATGTAGACCCCGTGGTGAACCTGCCGCGCGTAGCGCCAGCCGGCGAACTCGAGGACCGTGTCGTCGAGTTCCATCCCGCGGTTGTAGGGACCCGGATGCATCACGATGGCGTGCTTTTGCAGGCGACCCAGACGACGGCCGTTGAGCTGATAGTGTTCGACGTACTCGCGATCGTCGATCGGCATCTTGGCGAAACGCTCGCGCTGAATGCGCAGCAAAATGACCGCATCGGCCCTCTCCAGCGCGGTATCGAGATCCCGAACCACGCTCGCTCCGCCGATGGCGTCCTGTGCGCTCAGAAAGCATTCCGGTCCGACGAGCAGCGTGCGTGCTCCCAGACGCGCGAGGCCGAGGACGGTCGAATGCGCGACGCGCGAGTGAGCAACGTCGCCGACGATGGCGATGGTGCGCCCCTCGAGCGATCCGAATTCGTCGCGCAGGGTGAAGAGATCGAGGAGCGCCTGGGTTGGATGCGCGTGCGAGCCGTCTCCGGCGTTGACGACGTGACCGTCGAACGCGGCCGCTACGCGCGCCGGAAAGCCCGCTTCGGGATGGCGGACGACGATGACGCCGATTCCCATCGCCGAAAGCGTGAGCATCGTATCCTCGATCGTCTCTCCCTTGGTCGCCAGGCTCAAGTCTTTGGGAGAGAGGTTCACGACGTTCGCGCCAAGGCGCATCAACGCAAGATTGAACGAGGTAAACGTGCGGGTGCTTTGCTCAAAAAAAAGGTTGACCGCGTCAACCCCTTCTAGTAGTCGTCCCGGCGCATGCGCTTCGAAGGAACGCGTTTGCTCGAAGATCGCTTCGATCTCATCCGCCGAAAGATCGTCGAGATCGATCAGGCTACGTCGCGTGCGCATGGATCGAGACCTCGTCGCCGATCGTCGCTTGCGCGGCGAGCGCGACCTTGACGTGTTCGCGGCGGCTGGTCGGAATGACGCGCCCGACGTAATCGGCCTGTATCGGCAGCTCGCGCAGACCCCGGTCGACCATGACGCAGAGCCGAATCGCGGCAGGGCGGCCGAGATCCGTCACCGCGTCGAGGGCTGCGCGAATCGTCCGTCCGGTGAAGAGCACGTCGTCGGCAATGACGACCAGCCGATCGCTGATGTCGACCGGAATCTGTGATTCGGGCATCTCGTGCGTGACGCGGTCGTCGCGATACAGGTTGATGTTGAGAAATCCAAGGGCCGGAGCTTTGCCGCTAATCCGCTCGATCTCGCTTGCCAGCCGTTGCGCAAGAGCTTCGCCGCCGCGTCGAACGCCGATGAGCACGACGCCGCGCTGAGCGTCGTCGGGTTCGAGAATCTGGTGCGCGAGGCGCGCAATGACGCGCGCGATCTCGTCGCTCTCGAGCAAAACGCGCGATTTCTGCATTGCGGTGGTCATGCAGTCTCTCCCATGGCGGCCAGCGCGGCTTCCACGCGGGCGAGTTCGTTTCGATATCCTTCCAGCTTGTCTCGCTCCTTCGCAACCACGTCGGGCGCCGCCTTGGCGATGAACGCTTCGTTCGCGAGCTTGCGCTCACCACGCTCGACCTCGCTGCGCAGTCGTGTCGCATCCTTGTGGTACCGGTCGAGCATCAGCGCCCGGGGCGCGTCGACGACGATCCCGCTGACGCCGCCCGCGAGCGCCGGATCGACCGTGATCGTTGCTCCCGAGGCCGCCGGGGCGTAGGACGCGATTGCGGCGAGCGCCCCGGCGCCCAGATCGCCCGGGACGCGGGTTTGCGGCTTTGACCCAAGGGGCAGTTCCAACTCTTGCTTGAGACGACGGATCTGTTCGGTTGCGGCCATGTGCGTCTCGAATGCCGCTGCGGCATCGCGATCGACCGGCACCTCCAAGCGATCCGGCCAGGTCGCGGTCATGATCGTGACGCCGTCGTGCGGAAGGGCGAGCCACACCTCTTCGCTGATGAACGGTTCGATCGGATGGAGCACGCGCATGGCGTTGTTCCATACGAACGAAAGGACCGCTGCCCGCGTGGCGTGATTCTCCTCGACCTTCGTCGCCTCCACGTACCAGTCGCAGAACTCGTACCACACGAAGCGCCAGATCGCGTCGGCGGCGCTGCCGAAGTCAAAGGCGTCGAACCGCTCTGTCACCGCGACGATCGTATCGTGCAGGCGCGTGAGAATCCATTTGTCGGCGATCGTGAGCTCGGCCGGTTTGGGCAGCGTCATGGCGCGCGGCAGCCCCTCGCGCAGCGAGAGCATGTAGCGCGTCGCGTTCCAAATCTTGTTGTTGAAATTGCGCGCCTCTTCGCAGCGCGACTCTTGGAAGCGAATCTCCTGTCCCTCGAGACGCATCTGACGCAAAATGCCCATACGGAAGGCGTCCGCTCCGTAGCGCTCGACCAGGTCCATCGGATCGATCGCGTTGCCCAGCGACTTGGACATCTTGCGTCCTTGCGCGTCGAAGACCAAGGGCGCGATGAACACGGTCGGAAAGGGCACCTCACCAAGGAAGTGCATGCCGAGCATCACCATCCGCGCGACCCACAGAAAAATGATCTCCCATCCGGTGACGAGGACTTGGGCCGGATACCAGCATTGCAATTCAGGAGTTTTCTGCGGCCACCCCAAAATCGAAAACGGCCACAGGCCACTGGAGAACCAGGTATCCAGCGTGTCCGGATCCCGGGTGAGCGCCGAACCATCGAACCGCGTGCGCGCGATCTCGAGCGCTTCTTCTTCGGTTTCAGCGACGATCACGTCGCCGGCCGGCGTGTACCAGACGGGCAATTGATGCCCCCACCAGAGTTGGCGCGAGATGTTCCAGTCGCGGATGTTCTCGAGCCACTGCTCGTAGGTGCGGCCGTAACGCTCGGGGACGAAGCGCAGCCGCCCGTCGCGATAGGCTTGCAGCGCCGGCTCGGCCAGCGGCTTCATGCGGACGAACCACTGCAGTGAGAGCATCGGCTCGATGACCTCGCCCGAACGCTCGCTCACCGCGACGGCGTGATGATGCGGTTCTTCCTTTATCAGTGCGCCGCTTGCCCGCAGGTCGGCGAGGATGCGCTCGCGCGCTTCGTAACGGTCGAGCCCGGCATACGGACCGACTCCGACCTCGGCGCCGGTGATCTTCGCGTCTGCATCCATGATCGTAGGCATGGGGAGCTGGTGGCGCAGGCCGATCTCGTAATCGGTCGGATCGTGCGCCGGGGTCACCTTGACCGCGCCGGTGCCGAATTCGCGCTCGACGGCTGCGTCGGCAATGACCGGAATCTCGCGCCCGATCAGCGGCAACGTGACCATCTTTCCGATCGCTTGGGCATAGCGCTCGTCGTCGGGATGGACGGCGACCGCGGTGTCGCCGAGCATCGTTTCCGGCCGTGTGGTGGCAATTTCTATCGCGAAGCTTCCGTCCGCAGACGAATAGCGGAGGCGCCACAGGTGTGAGTCCCGCTCGATGTGCTCGACCTCGGCGTCCGAGACCGTCGTCTTTCCTTTGGGATCCCAGTTGATCAAGCGCTTCCCGCGATAGATCAGCCCCTCGCGATAGAGCGCGACGAAAACCTTGCGCACGGCCGCGGACAGCCCTTCATCCATCGTAAAGCGCGAGCGTTCCCAATCGGGCCCGAATCCGAGCGTGCGAAACTGCGATTGGATCGTTCCGCCGGTCGTGCGCGACCACTCCCAAGCGCGCTCGATAAATCCCTCGCGTCCGAGACTATTGCGTGAGATGCCCTGCGTGGCGAGCTCACGAACCAGCACCGACTCGGTTGCAATCGCGGCGTGGTCGAGCCCGGGCAACCAGTCGGCATTGTCACCCAGCATGCGGTGATAGCGGGTGAGCACGTCTTGCGGCGTGTAGGTGGAACCGTGCCCCAAATGCGCGCGCCCGGTGACGTTGGGCGGCGGCATGGGAATGATGAAGGGAGGGCGCGCGGGATCGGGATCCTCGTGAAAGAATCCGCTGCGCTCCCAGAACTCGTACAGGCGCGGTTCAACGCTCTTGGGGTCGTAGGCTTTGGGGAGATCGGTGCTTTTCTCGGGCGAGGTCATGCGAGCGCTGGTAGTTCCGCGCTCCCGAAAGATAGCCCTCGGCCGATCCCTGGGCCGGTTGGCCCGGGCCGTGGGAGCCACCCGTTCCTGGTCCGCGCCCGTCCGCTCGCGCTACCATCTACCGGTGCGCATTGATGCTGCCGCTGCAGTTGGTTGGGATGTCGCCAATTGGTCAGCCGCGCTCCGCTTTTGGGAACGGGAAGGTGATCTTGCGGAGCCCGGTCTGGATTGCTTGGAGATCGGCGCGAACCACGGCGGGCTCTCGGTCTGGCTCGCGCAGCAGGGACATAACGTCCTTTGCTCCGATCTCGAGAACACCGACCAGCAGGCGCGAGGCCTGGTGGAACGTTACGGCGCCGGCGATCTGGTTCGCTTTGCGGACATCGACGCGACCGCGATTCCCTACGACGAGGCGTTTGACGTCATCATCTTCAAGTCGGTGCTCGGCGGCGTCGGGCATGGCGGGAACATCGAACGGCAACGTTCGGCCGTGCGCGCGATGCATCGCGCCCTTCGGCCCGGCGGCCGTTTGCTCTTTGCCGAGAACCTGACCGGAAGTCCGCTGCACGCTTGGCTGCGGCGGCGCTTCATTGAGTGGGGCGGACGCTGGCGTTACGTAACCATCGAGGAGATGCAGGCGTTTTTGGAGCCTTTTTCACGGGTGCGCTACGGCGCAACCGGCTTCCTCGGAACGTTCGGCCGCTCGGAGAAGCAGCGCCGCGCGCTTTCGATCTTCGATCGGCTGTTCCTGAACGCGACCGTCCCGCCGTCGTGGCGATATATCATCTATGGTGTCGCGACGAAGTAACATCCTGGGTCCGCACTAACGCTCCTTGCGCCGGTGCTCCATGTCGCGCAGGCCTTGCACGACCGACCGTCGCTCGGCAGATTTCTCGATCACGACGTCTGCGCCGGACGAAACGAATGCATCATGTACGGCGCCGCCCGAGCCGCTGGTGTAGCAGGCGATCACGGCTTGCGGAGCAAGGAGGTGTACGAGGGACACGGCTTCGAGCGGCTCGGGCAGAAAATCCGTGTCGAGGAAAATGAGGTCGGGGCGATCGTCGAGTGTCCGGCGCGGATCGATCACCGCACTGACGTAATCGACGCGAAGCCCAGCTTCGGTAAACACGTCGATCAGCGCATGGACGAAGAGGTTTTGAGGCTCGATCAAATGCACCACCGCGCGTCCGCTTTCGCCCCGCATGGCTGTCGATCGCGTACAAGCTAACGAGCCGGAGCGACTATCGGAGCGTCATCACCGTACAGCGAGGTGATCTCGCCTCCATATGGTGCGTAATCGATCCTTCGCGGCTCGATACGGTTGATGACGAAGCCCAAAACGTTACGGACACCCATCCGCGAGAGCCGCCGCATGGCCGCATTGACTTCGCGCCGGTCGGTCGATCCGTGCGAAACGACGAGTACCGAACCGGTCATGCGGCGCGCCAGCACGGCGGATTCGATGTTGCCGACGATCGCCGCAGCGTCAAACACGACGGTCCGATAGCGACTCTGCAGTTCTTTTACCAGCGCATCAAAGCGTGGAGACTCCAGGAGCTTGATCGGATTGGGAGCCGCCGTACCGCTGGTGATGACCGCGAGTCCGCTCGTGTCTTGGATCTGAATGGCTTCATCGATGGAGCATTGACCCACCAGCACGTCGGAGAGGCCGCGCTCGTTCGAGAGGCGCAGCTTCGTGTGTAATGAGGGGCGCCGCAGATCGGCATCGACCAAGAGCACCGGCGGACCGATCTCGTTGAACGCCAAGGCGATGTTCATCGCGATCGTCGACTTCCCGTCGCCGAGCGAGGGACTGAGGACAGCAAGCGATCTCAGCGGCTGATCGGTCGCATATTTCACGTTGGTCACGAGTTGAAGGAACGATTCCAGCGCCAGCGCCTTCACCCAGGGGACGACGGCTTCGCCGTTGCGGATCGCGACGTTGGGAATCGAGCCGAGCTGCGGAAGCGCAAGATCTTCTTCCAACGCGCTTTCATCGCGGATCGAATTGTCGAAGTAATCGAGCACGAGTGCGCCCGTTATACCGAGGACGACTCCGAGAACGATGCCGATCACGACGTTGAGAAACAGGCTCGGGCGCACCTTTGCCAAGTCCGCGCTCGCCGGTTGGGTTACCGTTACGTCGGAGAGTGCGGTTTGCGAAGCCACCTGCGCGTTGACGTATTTGTTCTGTAACGCCGTGTACACGTCCGAGGCGGCCTTGGCGTCGAGTTGGAGATCGGCGAGCTGAGCCGTCTGCGCGGGCAGCGCGGAAAGGTTTGGTTGCATCGCCGCTTGCTGCCGCTTGAGCTCGGCGACTTGCGCGTTGTCCGCGGCGACCTGCGAGCGATACTGAGCGGCGGACTGCTCCAGTTGTTGGTACACCGGATTGGGTATCTCGTTCTTTCCGGATACCACGGTTTGCTGCGCACGGGAAATCGCACTCTGCAGTTGCGCTTTCTGCTGCTTGAGCGCGATGAGGCCGGGATATTGGCTCGTGTACTGCTGCTCGTCCTGCTGCAGTTGGACGTTGACTTGCGTCAACTGCGTTTCCAGCTGGGCGACCACCGGATTTTGGGTAACGGTCGTGCTGCCGTTGATGGTCGGCGCGATGCTGCCCATCTGGGCGCTCGTCGAATTCAGCTGTGCCTGCGCCTGGCTCTCGTCGGCTTGCACTTGCCCGATCTTCGCCTGCAATGCGGCCATGTTGGTGACCGTCGCTTGCGTTTGCTCGTCGATGTTGGCGATGTGGTTCGAGGCTTCAAACCGGGCTAACTGGTTCTGAGCATCGTTCATGCGCGCTTGCGCCGCGGGCAGCTGCTGTTTCAGTGAAGCTAACGCTGCGTCGGCTTGACTTGATACGAGCTCGCGCTGCCGGGCGACGATTGCCTGCCCGAAAGCATTGGCAATTGCGGCCGACGTCTTGGGATTCGACCAGGTCACGTTTATGCTGAGAATATTCGTGTTGGTCACGGGAGCTACCGTGACGTGCGTCATCAGCGTCGATGGGCCGATCCCCAGGTGCAGCTGGTCGATGACACGTTGCGGAACCGGTGTCTCCTGGAAGAGTTCGGCGTACGTCTCAGACGATTGCATGCCGCTCGCGATCAGCAGGGCGTTGAGCACGGGTAAGTCGGTCCCTTGAGGCGGCGCGCTACCCGGACCGCTTGAATCGCCGGCGATCACTTTGATCGTCGTGGTGTAATCCTTGGGCCAGATCAGCGTCCCGATGATGACCAGCGCGAGGAAGCCGAGGAAAATCTTGAGCACCGTCCAGCGGCGCCGCGCGATCGTGCGCCAGATCGACGCAAGCTCGTTGTTTCGCTCGGGCGGCAGGGTGCTGGACGTTGCGTCCGAGCCGCCCGTTAGTGCCGCTTGCGGGGAACCGGGAAATGCCTGCATGATCCTCCTAAGGAATCAGAAGCCGGCTCAGGATGTACAGCAGCCCCGTGCTGCCGAACACCGCGCCGGTATTCTTTCCATTTCTTGCTTGAGGGACGAAGATCGTGTCGTCTTTGTGGAGGACGACGTCGGCGCTCCCGTCGCCGTTCTCGAGTGCCTGATAGAGATTGACGTTGAGTTTTTCCGTCTTTCCGTCGGGCAGCGTCCGGAGCACCGTAATGTGGTTCAAGTCGGCGTTGGAAGTCGAGCTGTTTCCCGCTTTCGCAATCGCCATCGAAAGACGGTCGCCTTGATCGACTTGAATCTCTCCTGGATGATCGACGGCCCCGCTGACGACTACGTTGATCAGCGTGGGACCCGGAACGTACACGACGTCCCCTTCGCCAAGAGGCTTGTCGAGCGACGTATTGCCGTCATGAAGCAGCGCTTGCAAGGAGACTTGCTGCACGTTGCCCGCCGGATCGGATATACGCGCCTCGGGCATCGGACCGTTCGTTTCGGCCAGACCGCCCGCGGCTGCGATCGCATCGGTGAGTTGCGCGTCGGGGCGCAGCTGATACTTCCCGGGGTTCTTCACGTCTCCGAGCACGAGTACCGATGGTTGACCGAGCTGGGTGATGGCGATCGTAACGTACGGGTGCCGAACGTATCGCGCAAGCCGGTTGCTGACAAGCGACGTTGCCGCATCGACGGTCATTCCGCTGAGCTCGACTCTGCCGATGAGGGGGTAATTGATGCTCCCGTCCGGCAGCACGGTCACGTTTTGCGAGAGGGTCTGTTGACCGAAGACCTGGACGTTCAACTGGTCTCCCGGCTCGATCATCTGCTGCGGGGCTGCGCCGATGAGTGCAACCGCCAAACCGAGCGCGGCGATCGAAGGAACGAGTTTCATTTTACGGCGTCGGCGTCCCAGTGCATGCATCCGCGCCCGGGCAGGGCGTCGGCAACGTCGCATCGGCCGCCGTTCCGTCCGCCGCTATCGTTTGAATGTCGGTCGCCATCGTTGCGTTGGTTCCGTCCCCGGGAGCCGCGTTCCATGTCGGGACGAACCCCGGATACAGACTGGACCCGGCCTGCTGAGCTGCGGAGATGTCGCTGATGAACTTGGCCTCATCGGTCGTCGGCGACGTACGCAGGTGCTGGGTAAATGCGGCGATTTGGTTGAAGTTGAACCAATCAAAGGTGCGATCCGAGCCGCTGATCTTATTGCTGTACGCCGCTTCGTAGTAGATGTAGAGTGCCGCCGCGGTAGCAACCGTGTCGGTGACGTTGGCTGAAGCGTTCGAAGGTGTCGACGAGAGATTGAGATTCGTCGCCGGGGTATTGCCGAGAAATTCCATGGTCCAAGCCTGTCCGCTCGATCCGCTCGCATAGCCGACGACCAGAATGTTGCGGCCGCTCGGCGTGTACGGGGAGGCCGAGGCCGGGATCGCCGTCGCGGACTCGGTTATCTGATATCCGCCGGTTGCGTTCGTCGTCACCTCGCCGCCTTCGCCCGTGCAACCGCAGGTGAAAACGACCGGCACGTTTGCGAACGAAAGCCCGCTTGCCGAAAGTGTTCCCGACGCGCCGGGCGTCGCCGCGGGCGAGGCCGGGGTCGTGGCCGGCGGACTGCTCTGCGTGTTGGAGACCGGAGGCGTGCCTGCGCCGCTGCCTCCCCCTCCTCCGCCGCACGCCACAAGGAGCGTCGCGAGGGCGAAAATCGATGCGGCGAAGGTCGAGCGGCGAGAAAAGTCGGTCATGTTGTCAGTAAAACGCGAAACCGAATCGTGATGCATCGAACGGATGCCCCGGTCGACGAGGTACTTTCGGGCAGCGCAGCTTAGGCTAGACGAGGCCCAACTTGATCGCGTGAACGGCTGCTTGCGTGCGTGCGTAGATGTTCAGCTTGGAGAAGATCCGGCTGATGTGGTTTTTAATCGTCTTCTCAGATAGATTCAAGCGCGCACTGATCTCTTTGTTCGAAAGGCCTTCGGCAATCAAGCGAATGACCTCCGTCTCGCGAGCGGATAGCTCGTTGAGGTCGGGCTTGCCGTTAGACGTCGATCGGCGCCGCAACCAGCCGCCGGCCACGCGTGGGTCGACATAGCTTTCACCGCTGGCAACCAGTCGCACCGCTCGAATGAGCTCCGCCGGCGTAACGTCCTTGATCACATACCCGTCGGCTCCCGCCGATAGGCAGCGATGCATGATCTCGGGAGCAGGCCGCATCGTAAGCGCGCAAATTCGCGCGTTCGGCGCCGCTCGTTTACACGGGTCGAGCGCCTCCGCAACTCCCCCGGTGCTGCCGTCCAAATCCAGCACCACGACATCAGGCCGAGCCTTTGCGATACGGCTTTCATCGATCGTCTGTGAGTCGCCGACGATATCGATGTTCTGCTCCGAGGAGAACACTTGGCACAGGGCCTTGGCGAAGAGCACCTGTCCTTCGATCACGTAGAGGCGGAGGCTGTCTAAGGCAGTTGCCACTGTGGCTCCTTCGATTACGATCGATGGGGAAAGTGAGACATCTGCCTGCGAGGGTACCCCGGAAATTACCCGTTAATCCTAAAGACAAATAAGAATACGCGTTCGTTCCTCGTCGATCGAGCTTCCAGCAGGGCGAAATTCCCAACCCGTGTTGGGCCGGCGGGGTTACTCGACTGCAAGGCTATGAAGCAGCCTCTTGAAACATCGATTGACGAGCGATAGAACGCACGGCGGTGACGACATCGTCAACGTCTTCGTCGCTCATGGCTGGGAAAAGCGGCAGAGATACGAGCTGCTGCCATACCGCTTCCGTATGCACGAGCGGACGGCGGGCGAGCGTGCGATAGGCTGAGAGCAAATGCGTCGGCACGTAGTGCACCGACGTACCGATGTTCGCGGCTTTAAGCCCCTCGATCAATCCATCCCGGTCCATGTCGGCGATGGCCGCATCGACCCTGATCACGAACATGCACCAGCTATGCCGATCGCCCTCGAACGACGGCGAACGTTGAAGCTCAAGTCCTTCGACGTCACTCAGTCCTTGGACGTAGCGCTGCGCGAGTAGCGTTCGGCGTTGTTGCAAAGCCTCCAAGCGCTCGAGCTGCGCGAGGCCGATGGCCGCAAGGGGGTCGGGGAGATTGTATTTGAATCCGGGCGCCACGACGTCGTACCTCCACGAACCGCCCGCGGTGTAGCGCTTCCAGGCATCCTTGCTCATGCCGTGCAGGCGAAGAATGCGGGCGCGCTCCGCAATCCGAGCGTCGCGCGTGACCAGCATCCCACCCTCGGCGGACGTAAGGTTCTTGGTCGCATAGAAGCTGTAGGCAGCAGCGTCGCTGCGCGCTCCCGACCATTCGCCGCGGTGCAGCATTCCGGCGGCGTGGGCCGCGTCCTCGAGCACGCGAATGCCGCGGGAATGCGCATACTCGACGATGGCGCAGATATCGAGCGGCCGTCCGGCATACGGCATTGCGATGATGACTTTAGTGCGGGGCGTCACGACCGCGTCGATCGACTCGACCGTGACGGAAAGTGTGCCCGGGTCGACGTCGGCAAAGACCGGTGTCGCGCCGAGTTCGAGCGTGCATTGCGCTCCGGCCACAAAGGTGAGGGAGGGCATGACGACTTCGTCACCCGCTCCTACGTCCATCGCGCACAGCGCGACGTGCAACGCGGCGGTGCAACTGTTCATCGCTACCGCGTGCTCGACGCCGCATGCGCTTGCAAAGGCCTCCTCGAATTCGCCGGCCTTTGAGCCGCTCGTCAGCCATCCGTTGCGTAGGCACTCAACGGCCGCTTCGATTTCGCGATCGTCCAGTTGCGGACGATAGTAGGGTAGATACGTGGTTCTCACGAGGTTGTTCTTCTCCGCTCGCAAAGCTCGGCATTACGCGTCAGTGCGGCCAGCATGAAGGCTAGCCACACGTATTTATAGGTTACTGTTCCTAGGAAAAGGCCCGCAACGAAAAGCCCGACCAATGCAGATTCTACGGCGAGCCGCATCGGGTAGAGCTCGCCTGTCGTGGAAACGCGAGCCAAGGATCGAAAACTTAGCCACCAGGCCGCCAAATAGACGAGCACTCCGACGGCCCCGAGTTCCACGCCGACCCAGACCAAGTTATTGTGCGGCGCAATGCTCCAATGCGCTCCCTCGACGATCTGCATCGTTGCAAATGCGGGCACGCTGAGATACGCCTGATTATAGGCAAGCGTAAAATTGCCCCAACCCGCCCCGAAGAAAGGATGAAGCTTGAATGCGGCAAGTCCGACGCGCCAGATCCCAAGCCGGCCGGCGCCGCCGGTAGCCGCGGCTTCGCCGAAGCGATGCGCAATGTTCGAAAACGCGCCAAGACCGAGTGCGATCGCCGCGACGCCGATTCCACCGAGAACCACCCTTTTTCTCGAGCGAACGAGCATGTACAGATACATTGCGAGTACGGCGACGATCCCGCCCCGCGACGCGGCCAGGAGCAGTCCCGTGGCTATCGCAAGTCCGCACACGGCAAGGCTGACGCGCGCCAAGTTCCCTCGACTCTCAACCAGGCCGACGAGGATCAGCGCGCTCGGCAATATGAGCGACGCCGCGAAGTGGTTCGGATCGATGCTTTGGTTTCCGAGTTGGACGACGAGGCGTCCCGCATCCGCGCTTGCCGCGGCTCCTCCGCGGTGGAATAGATAGGCGCCGTAGATTGCCGCAAGCACGCCGCCGGCCACGACGGTCGCCGCGACGACGCGAAGCAGACGCGCGCTGATCGGCATGAACGACACCACGGCGAGAAGGACGAATAACGATGCCAGCGTGGCTAGGTCGAGTGTCCCGCGCGCGGGATCTTCTGCCCAGCCAAACGAGCACAGCGCCAGCAAAACGAAGAGCAACCACGCGACAAGGGATCGGTCCGGCGTGACGTACTGCTTTGCGCGGACCATCCATAGCAGCATCGAGGCACCGCACATGATGCCGATGAGTTTCGTCAGCGTGCCGAACGAATGGAACGCAAGAAGGTTATCGAACGGAACGGCGATCGTAAAGAGAGAGAACGGAAAGATGAGCGGGACGGCGACAGCTCCATAAGCAGCCGCCGGGCCGAGGACGACGGCTAGCGCGAGCGCCACGCCGATCTTCGTGCCGGAAAGCGCAATCGTTCCCCAGGCCGCGAGCAGCCCTGCTGCGCAGAGTGCCGCGACGACCGCAAGTGATGAGGAGGCGCGCGGTCGAAAGCGGATCGCCGGGTCAAACCGCACGATGCGTCAACACTTCAACGGCCGTTTTTACGAGGCAGTAGACGTAGAGCGGCAGCGAATAATTCGCGACATAAAATAGGTCGTAGGGCAAGATGTTCCACGATTCTTCCGGTTGGAAATTGCGCGCGCAATGAAGTTGCGCCCAACCGGTGATCCCAGGCGAAACGGCGTGGCGGTCGTGATAGTTCGGGATCGTCCGCGCGAACTCGTTCGCGTACTCGCACATCTCGGGCCTGGGACCCACGAGCGACATCTCGCCGCGCAGCACGTTGACGAGTTGCGGCAGCTCATCCAAGCTCGTGCGGCGCAAGAACGCTCCAAGCTGCGTGATGCGTTCGTCGTCGGGTTTGGCCCACTCGGGGCCGGCATCCGGACGCATCGTGCGAAACTTGTACATCAGAAAGGCGCGCCCGTCGAGCCCCACGCGCGGCTGCACGAAGATCGGCGAGGCCCGGTCCTGTATGAAGATTGCGAGCGCGCAGGCCGCCATCACCGGCGAGAGCAGCACCAGAGCCAGCGCCGCAAGCGCCCCGTCGACCGCGCGCATCGCAGCGCGCATCCACTCGTCGCGGACTTTTGCTCGCGAGCGCGGAGTCAGTTGGCGGCACGTGGCGTCCGCGTCCCGGCGAGCGCGCCGGGCCGACGTCAAGCGAATCGCGACCAGCGCTGCGCCCGCGGACCATAGCGCGAGCACCGCGAGACTAACCCAAAGTGAAACGACAAAGAGCGGCACCAACAACATCAGCGCAATCAGCGTTATGCAGGCAGCGCCCGCCACGGCGTAGCGTTCGTCGGCCGGACGCACGGCAAAGCTTACACGGTACCGGCCGGTCGCGGCCGAAGCGCACACACATGCCGTGACGACCAGCGTTGCCGGACGTGCCTCATGCACGAAGGCGGCTAGGAGCACCAAGGCCGCACCGATCGCGACCTCGGCGAGCGGGAGGCTCACGGAGTCGGCTCCCAAGCGTTCAGGCAATTCCGTCATGAGCTCACCATACCCGCGCGAAGACCGCTGCGCACGCGACGATAGAGTGCGGCAGCACGGCTTTCGTATTGAATTCGCCGATAGCTTACGTCCGCGGCACCGAGGTCGTGCTTGAACCGCTCGACGCCGGCAAGGCCCTCGCTCGCGCCGAGATTGTACCATCGGACACCCCGCTCGCACGCGCGTTCGATGAGCCGAACGTTCAGCGCATTGCTGGGGCGATATTGCGAATGCGATCGGCGCATTGCAGCTGACCAGAAGAATAGCTCCTGCGCGCCAAAGAGCACGACGCCGCCGGCGATCGGCCCGTCACCGAGGGTCGCAAACCACAGTTCCGCGTCCTCCTTTGCGTGCGCAAACACGGCGCGAAGCAACCGTAGCGGAATCGTCGGCGTGGCATAACCCCAGCCGTGACTCGATTCCTCGAGCATGCCGTAATAAAGCTGAAGAGAGCGATCGTCGGGATCCACGCGGATACAACGCACGCCGCGGCGCGCCGCCTGTCCCGCCATGCGCCGAGTCACGCCTCGCATCGAGCGCAGCGACGACTGTAAACCTCCGGCGCAATCGATCACGGCGGTCGTCAACGGGGTCTGTCCCCAGCTCCCGAGTGTGGGCTGATCGCCGAGCGGCCAGCCGGTGAACTCGAACGCGTCAAACTGACTTGCCGCGGCTCGCACGATCGGCGAAAGCAGCGGCTCGCGCACGGTTGCTCCATGCTGGTCGGTGACCGAACTATAGGCGCCCAGCGGAAGCCCTATTCCGCTGCGCAGTCCGAGGGCGCTGCGCGTGCGCACGGCCGGAACCATGTACCATGTCCCGCCGTGCGCTACCGAAATCGGCGCGGGCTCGAGACGTGGAAAAGCATCGTGCAGAGCTCGTGCGAACGCCGGCCGCGCAAAAAACGTCGGTGCGGGATGCTCTCGATCGAAGCTTTCCCATTCCTGCATGGTGGTAATCACGACATCGACGCCTTCCAAAAACCTTCAATGCGGTCGATGCAGGCGGACCGGTCGTACGCCGTTTGGATAAACTGCGCAGCGCCGCGTTGAGCGACGAGCGTTCCCGAAAGATGGCGCTGCAGGAGATCGCTTAGAACGCGCTCGCAGTCTTCGTACGTTTTGACCTGATGGCCGAACGGAAAATCCTTGGTCCAGATCAAGTGGCGCCCGTAAGCCAACGCCTCGAGGGCCATGAGCGAAAGGCCGTCGTGCCGGGTGAACCGTAACAGCACGCTGCTTTCACAATAGAGGTCGGACAAATTCGTGCACCACCCCAATTTCGCTACGTCACTGTCCGGGGGCGCGTAGAACGAACCACCGCCGACCACCAAAAAGCGCACCGGCCTCCCGGCAAAGGCCCGGAAAAGGCGTTCGTACTCACGTAGTCCGTAAAACTCTCCGCGTGAACGCGGCATGTACAGGAGCACGGTGAACTTTTCCGGCATTGGCGGAATCGCGTCAGGGATGCTCACCTGCGGAGGCAACGGGGCAAGATGCGCCCGAATTCCCTTTTGTGCTAGCTCCTCGACCATCCAATCGACTTCCGCTAGGTGGGTTACATTGCGCCGCTTGCACCAGCGCAGCAAGGCGCTGTGTTCCTTGAGAAGCATCACGTCGGATCCGACCCAATGTACGACGCGCGGCTTGCGCAAGATCGTCGCGAGCACGTGCAGCCAGCGGTCCGGAATCGGCGTCCCGATCGTGTACCAAACGTCGGCCGATGCCACGTGCGCCGCCGATACGACCCGCTCGAGGCGACGGTTGGCGCGCAGCACCCTCGGCTCCCACTCCTTGGACTCGCCACGCACCGCGTTGGCAATCTGTGCCGAGAAGAGATTGTAACCGGTGAGGACGACGCTTCTTCCTCGTCTGGGCCGAGCGAGAGAGGCGGCGCGCTGCGTGCCATCGAGGACCTCCTCGAATCCCTTGGCAAGAGCGGCCGGCGCAAAATTCTCACGGACGAACTCGAGTCCGGTATGATTCGGTGCCAATTCTCCGCGCGAATGTGAGGCTTGCAAGTGTCTCAATTCGGCGCAAGCTTCTCGCACGGAGTTCGCTCGAACGACACCCGGAAAATCGTAGGTCCACACAACGTGGCGGCCACGAGCGAGCGTCTCGAGGACCAGCATCGATTTGCCGTCGTGTTTGGGTAGCCGAAGGAGCGCTACCGATTCGTCGATCAGGCGCGGCATGTTTCGCTCGTAGCCCAAAAACTCGACGTTGGGCGGGGCCACGGCGTTACGTTCGCCGTTTCCTACGATGGTAAATTGTACGTCCGGCATCTCCTCGGCAACGGCGTACACGGCTTTCTCGCCGTAAAATGCCCGCCGCGGTTCGGGTAAGTACGAAATTACCCGGAAACGCGCGGGCAACGGCTTTGGTTCCTCCACCGCCTGCACCGCAGTGACGGGAACGTAGGTTGCGTCGATTCCCAAAGCGTGCAATTCGTCGACCAGCCACGGCCCGTCGGAGACGTTGATGAATCCGTCTTGCTTGATAACTTCCAGCAACGCCGGATCCTCGGAGGCAGTGATGACGTCGGTACCCGCCCAGATCACGATGACCGGCACCTTCCAGCGTCGCGCCGCTTCTGCCAGAATGGCGTTGGGCCCGGGACCGCCGAAGCAGACCAGCGCGTCAGCATTGCGCAGATCGATGAGTGCTCGAAGTCTCTCGAGGTACGACGCGCCGCGAAAACGCAGCGACCATCCCTCGGAATTCTCGGAAATCAACCGGGCGAGATACCGCCCGTAATACTCGAAGCCTACGACGACGGCCCGTTTGCGCGCTCTCGCGTTCACTCGAGCGCTCCAACGTCGGCGAGCAGTTGCGCGGTCGTAGCGGGTCCGACGATGATGTTGCGAACGACTTCATCTCGAACGACCAGCGTCTCGGGGATGACGCGTGCGTTCAAGCGGCTTGTCGTTATCCGCCGGTTGTCGATGAGGAGTGGAAAGCGGACGCCGTTCGCCGCGGCGAAACGTTCGATCTGGCCGGCGCTCTCGCCCTGATCGATCCCGACGACCGCTACTCCCCGCCGGGAAAGGATCGCTGCGGCTCGCACCACCTGCGGCAGCTCTTGGTTGCAGGGTCCGCACCATGTCGCGAACACGTTGTAGACCACGGTCGTGGTTTTGGCGCCGGCGCCGAGCTGCACGGCGCCTCCGCCGAGCGTGCTCAAGGTAATCGCCGGTAAGCGGTCGCCTACCTCGAGCGGCGGCCAGCTGCGATGCCGTAAAACGTGCACGACGCCGAGGCTAAATGCGAGGATCGCGCAAATCGCCCAAAGCACGCCAAAATTGTTCATTCCAAGGGGCGTGCTTTTGCGGCGGCTAGATCTCATGTCATAGAGGTACCAAATAGGCGAGCACGCTTGCCTGCCCTTCATTTCCCGGCGCTCGTGGGCTTTTCGCCGTTTTCGCACGGCGCCGCAATGGCGTTCAATGATTACACCAGCTATGTCGTTACGGAACAAACTGTTTGCCGACGGAGTGTACACGTTCGTCTTTCGCATCGGCAACATGGCGGTGGCGGCGTTGCTGAGCATCCTAACCGCGCGCGTTCTTGGTCCGCATGGCCGCGGAGTCTACGCCCTTCCGCTCGTCGCTTTCGCCGTCGCAACCTCCGGTTTCGCCGGTCTGAATAACGCGACGAGCTATTTCATGCTGCGCGAACGGGCCGGCCGCGGGATCCTGCGCCCTGCCTTGCTTACCGCCGGCATCTTCGTGTTAGCCGGCGTGCCCGTAGCTTTTCCCGTGGCATACACGACGCACGCGCCGTGGGCGGCGCTCGCCGCGATTGCCGCACTGCCGTCACCGGCAGTTCTGGCCATCTTCTATGGATATCAAGTCGGCATCGATCGCGTCCGCATGAATACGTCGTACGCGCTCCTCTTCACCATGCTGATGCTCGCGAGCATGCTCGCCGCGTTCGCCGTGCTCGGCCGAACCCCGATCGCGGCGATCGCCGCGTGGGTCATCGCGAGCGATCTGTTTGCGGCCGGCGCGCTCATCTGGCTCGGTCTACACGCGCGCCGTCTCGAAGGCGGCCACGTCTCAACGCTGCGCTTTGCGGGGTACGCTGCGCGAGTGGGTGCGGTCTTTCTCATTTCGCTGCTCAATTACCGTGCCGACGTGTACATCGTCGCTGCCTTTACGGATCCCGCGCAACTGGGCATGTATACGTTGGCCGTCACGGCAGCCGAGATGCTGCTTGCAGCAACGCAGGTAACCGCCGTCGTCAGTTCGCCCAAGATCGGCGGAATGGAGTCGACCCAGGCGGCGGCAGAATTGGCTGCGCGCTGCGTGAGGCACAACGTGATCATCGCTCTGGTTACCTGCGGACTCCTTTCCATTGCCGCTCCCATTGCAATACGGCTTCTGTATGGCGCCGCTTTCCTGCCGATGGTTCCTGCGTTTCAAGTTCTGCTTGTGGGGGTGTTCGCGCTCTCGCTGGGTAGTCCGATGTCTACCTACTTCACGATTCGCATCGGCAAGCCGCAAATTCCGATGATGCTGGCCGGCCTCTCGGCGGCGATCTGCATCGCCGTTGCGCTGGTGCTGGTGCGCCCCTATGGCCTCGTGGGGGCTGCGCTCGGCTCGACGCTCGGGTACGTGATAGGTCAGGGAACGGCTATCGCCGTCTTCATGCGCATCGCGCGCATTGGTTTCTCTCGCATACTCGTTCCGCGCTGGAGCGACGTCACGGCGTATTTTTACGCCAGCAACGCGCTGCTGCGCCGGCTGCGTGGTGCGACGTGACCGGGGGAGCATCGTGAAACGAATCGCCCTGATCACCTCGCGCTTCCCGTACGGAGGCAAGGAGGCGTTTCTTGCCGAGGAAATCTCCGAGCTCTCACGGGTCTGCGACCTCGTGATCGTCCCGGCTCTGCCGACCAAGGAGCCGGCCACCGCCCGGCACGTTCCGTCGGTGCGGCTGCGGCTT
>DATKPZ010000065.1:0-3587 GCA_035523815.1 Alphaproteobacteria bacterium | reverse complement strand
GCGCAAGAGCTTCTGCAGCGCGTGTACGCCGAGCCGCATCCGGCCGCGATCGTCGCATCGGTCGCTCCGTTGGTTCTCGAACGCGCCGGCGCCGGCGAGCGGGCCGCAAACAAAATCGTGCAGGCCGCCGCGCTCGAACTGGTGGAGTTGCTCAAGGCGCTGGTGCGCCGGGCGCAGATCGAAACCCGCGAACTCCCGCTGGTGTTCGCCGGCGGCCTCTTTGCCGAGAATTCGTTGCTCTCGTATTTGGTCGAAACGCGCGTGCTCGCCGACTTGCCCCTGCTGCAGCCGGTCAAAGCGCCGCCGTCGCCGGCCGCGGGCGCGCTCGAACTTGCGCGCCGGATGACGCGATGAGCGAGCAACTTCCTCCGACGGAGGAGCGGCTTGCGGCGAGCGCGGGGCTCGATTTGCTCGCTACCAGGGAACTGGTCGATGTGCTAGTCCGCGATCAAGCCGCGGCGGTTGCGGCAGTGCGCGCGCAGTCGGCGACGCTTGCACGCGTCGTCGATGCCGCGGTCGAACGGCTACAGCGCGGGGGCCGCCTGCACTACGTCGGCGCCGGGACGAGCGGGCGTTTGGGCGTGCTCGACGCCGCGGAGATGCCGCCGACGTTTGCGACGCCGCCGGACATGGTCTGCGCGCATATCGCCGGCGGTGAGCGAGCGCTGCGCCACGCGGTCGAGGGCGCCGAGGACAACGCAGAAGAAGGACGGCGCGCGATGGTCGATCACGTCGCGCCCGTCGACGTGGTGATCGGCATCTCGGCAAGCGGCGGCGCGCCCTACGTGGTCGCCGCGCTCGAGCAGGCGCGTTCGATCGGTGCACTGACCGTCGCGATTACGAGCAGTGATTCCTCGGCGTTGGTTCGGGCAGCGGTCGAAGCGATCGTGTTGCCGACAGGCGCCGAAGTGTTGAGCGGTTCGACTCGCTTGAAAGCCGGCACCGCACAAAAGATCGCGCTCAATACGCTCTCCACCGCGATCATGGTGCGGATGGGGAAAGTTTACGACAACCTGATGATCGACGTCGTCGCGACCAACGAGAAGCTGCGCGCGCGGGCGCGGCGCCTCGTGCGAACGCTCACCGGCGTCGACGACGCTCGCGCGCAAGCTGCGCTCGAGCGTGCGGAGGGCAGCGCGAAAGTCGCCGTCGTCATGCTCGCTCGGACGGTCGATGCCGAGCAGGCGCGCGCGCTGTTGAGATCGGAGACGCTGCGATCCTTACTCTAAAAGCACTCGTGCTGGCGGCAATCGTCTTCGTGCCGATGGACGATCGCCCGGTGACGTGGCGCTTACCGGTCATGCTCGGCCAAATCGCCGGGCGCACGGTCGCGACGCCGCCCCAAACCCTGCTCGGAAACAACTTGGAGCCG
Organism: Alphaproteobacteria bacterium; assembly: GCA_035523815.1. Lineage (GTDB taxonomy): Bacteria > Vulcanimicrobiota > Vulcanimicrobiia > Vulcanimicrobiales > Vulcanimicrobiaceae > Aquilonibacter. Next base: position 2,215 of record DATKPZ010000065.1, on the reverse strand, counting down.
GGCGATCCCGACGGCATCATCGTCTGGCTCAATGCACAGGCGCCGCGCGCGCAAGCCTACGTGCTCTCGAGCGATATGCTCGCGTATGGCGGACTGGTTCCCTCCCGCGTTCCGGGTCCCAGCTACGCGGATGCCTACACGCGCCTGCGCGAGATCGACCGTTTGCATGTGCGTTATCCCGATGCATGGATCGGCGTGTTCGGCACGATCATGCGGCTTGCGCCGACCGGAGTCCCGGCCGGCACGCCCTTTTTCGCGCCGTATCCGGTGTGGTCGTATCTTCAGCAATATGCGAATCTCCACGATCCGCTCGAGCCGTCCGAGGAGAGCGAGGCGCAGCGCCTGCGCACCTTGATCGGAAGCCCGGTGCTCGAGGCATATCTGCAAACGCGCGCGCGGAATTACGGCGTGGACCATCTGCTGATCGACACCGCTCGCGCGAAGTCCATCGATCGTCTCGTGCTCGGCCAAGACGATGCCAAGCCCTTTGGCCTGCACGTTCCCGAAGTGCACGCGCTGCAGGCGTATCTCGATGCCGCCGATCTCGGAGATCGCGCCTCGATCGAACCCGGAGCCGACGAGCTGGGCATGGCGCTCGTTGCCAATGCGTTAGCGCGCGCCGCGCGCTGGACGCCGCGCATCGCCGTGCACTACTCGACGCCGCAGGGAGCATCGTATCAAGATCCGCTGGAGTATGCGCCGATCGGCACCACGATCGATCGTTTGATCGCGCTCTGCGGCGGCGTGCGCGACGACGTCTCGCCCGACCTCGCACTCTACGTGCACCTGCCCTCGACCGGCGCGGCGCTCGACGATGCGTTCTTGGCGTCGATCCGCGCCGATGCGGCTGCAGGCCGCCCGGTTGCGGTCGCCGACCTCTCGTTCGAAGGAAACTATGCGCAGCAGAGGGCGTTTGCGACGGCGCTGCTGAGCTCGGGCCTCGCGAGCCGGCTCGATGCCTACTCGGCGTGGAACACCGACGCGAACACCACGGGCACGGCGCTTGCGGAAGCGATTGCAGCCGGCGCCGGGCGGCGTCTGCATAGTTATGACGCGCTCGCGCACCGGACGTTCACCTACCTGCGCTTCGTCGACGACGTGGATTTTCACGACGACGTGCGACCGGCGCTCAACGATTGGCTTGCGGCGCAAGGCGTCACCGACCACACCCTGCTCGCACCGGCGATCGCGGAGGAAACGGCCGAGCGCAACCGCGCGCTGCTTTGGTATGAAGCGCAGGAGACCCTCAGACAACTCTATCCGCAGTTGCACATCGCGGCGATGTCGATCACGTTGCCGTGGGATCGCACGTTCGAGACGGCGATCGACGTGCGTCTCGCGCCGAATCCCTAGTCTTCGCGCTGGCAGAGCTCGATGAGCACGCCGCCGGTCGATTTCGGATGGAGAAAGGCAATGCGGTTTCCGTGCGCGCCTTTGCGCGGCCGCTCGTCGATCAGACGCACGCCTTTGGCTTTGTAATCGGCAAGCGCCGACTCGATGTCGTCGACGCGGTATGCGGTGTGATGAAGTTTGCTCTCCGCGTCGCCGCGGAAGCGCGCGATCGGCGAATCGGGATCGAGCGGGCGCAGCAGCTCGATCACGGAGTCCCCGGCTTGCAAGCCCACCGCCTCCACCCCTTGATCCGCGATCGTTTCGCGATAGACGGGCTGGAAGCCGAGCGTTTTCGTGTAGAGCGCGATCGCGGCCTCGAGGTCTTTGACCACGATGGCGACGTGGTCGATCCTCATGCGACGACCTCTTTCGCGTGATACACGCCGAATACGTCGCGCAGCACGTTGCAGATCTCGCCGAGGGTCGCCCCTGCATCGACGGCTTCAATGAACGCAGGCATCAGATTCTCGCGGGAGTTTGCGGCGTGACGGACGGCGGCCAAGCGCGCTTCGATGGTGCGGCCGTCTCGCGCGGCGCGGAAGGCCTGCAGGCGCGCCACCTGTTCGCGCTCGATCGCTTCGTCGATCCGCTGGAGCGGAATCGACGCCCCGCCGGCTTCCTCGACGAACTTGTTCACGCCGACGACGATGCTGGTTCCGCGCTCGATCGCCTGCTGCGCCTCGTAGGCCGAATCCGCGATGCGGGCTTGCATCCAGCCGCTCTCGATCGCGGCGATGCTTCCGCCGAGTTCGTCGACGTTGGCGATCAGGTCTTGCGCGCGCTCGATCAGTGCGTTCGTCAGCGATTCGACGTAGTACGAGCC
>DATKPZ010000064.1:0-17571 GCA_035523815.1 Alphaproteobacteria bacterium | reverse complement strand
GAGTGGGATAACTTCTTCAAGCTGCGGCTAGCGGAAAATGCGCAGCCTGAGATTCGGGTTGCCGCGCAGCACATGCGCGCGGCAATCGATGCATCCAAGCCGAAAGCGGTCGCGAGCGGCGAATGGCATCTGCCGCTCGTGCAAGATGACGAGCACGCGATGCCGATCGAAGAGCTGAAGAAGGTAAGCGCCGCGCGCTGCGCCCGCGTCTCGTATCTTACGCACGATGGAAAGCGCGACATCGAAAAGGACATCGAGCTCTGCGAACGGCTCCTCAGCGATCACCACCTGAGCCCATTCGAGCACGTTGCGATGCCGAGCGGTGACGCGGTTTTTCATGCGAATTTTCGCGGCTGGGTTCAGATGCGCAAGGCCGTTGAGGGCGTCGGGTCCCAATAGTCGATCAGTGCCCGAGATGGCACTGAGTTGGACATTAAGGTCGGGCGCGTTGCCGCGATATTGCGAAATCGTGTCGGATATGCGATAAAGATTTTCCAGACGTCGCGGCTGATGCGGCGTAGGGATATCTCTTACCGTCAGGTGGGGTTACTGGTGTGGCTCTCTACGCTGAGCCTCGGGCTTTGCTCGAGGGTGAATTTCCTCTTAGCTCACCAGAGGCGCTTGCGCTCATACCGCACGCTGTCGCTCTCCGGTACACCGTGCTGGCGAGTCGCGTGGACGGAGACGAGCTTCATATCGTGCTACCGGGCCCCGCGGATGCGGAGGTCGTGGACCGCGTGCAAGCTCTCACGGGACTACGGGTCGTCGCGAGAGAGGCGCCGCGCGAAGCGGTTCGCGCTCGAATTGCCGGATATTACGCCCGTCACGAAGAGGCATCACCGGAACCGGCGCCAGACGAAGCCTCGGAGGACCCGCCGGCAATCCGCGCCGTCGACCGACTGCATGAAACGGCGGTACACCTGGGCGCATCCGATATCCACCTAGAGCCCGTTCGCGGGGGCGGCCGCGTGCGGCTGCGCGTCGACGGCATCCTGCGCGAAAGCGATCAGATGCCTCGAGACCTGTTTCACTCGATGGTTTCTCGCGTCAAACTCTTAGCGGCGATGGATATCGCCGAGCGCCGCCTTCCGCAAGACGGCCGTTACTCGCTCGAGCAAAGCGGGCGTAACCTCGATGCGCGCGTGTCGTCGATGCCGACGATTGCCGGCGAAAAGCTGGTGATTCGCCTCCTCGACATGCAGGCGCAGGTTCCCGGACTCGGGTCGCTCGGCATGAATACCGCTATGCTCGCCAGATACCGCAGGGCGATCCATGCGGCGCATGGCTTTATCGTCGTCTGCGGCCCTACGGGAAGCGGGAAGACGACGACACTCTACGCATCGCTCGCCGAGCGAAATGTAGATGGACAGCATCTCTGCACGGTCGAGGATCCCGTAGAAGTTCAAATGGCCGGAGTCGCGCAGGTGCAAGTCAATACAAAAGCCGGCTTGACCTTTCCCTCCGCTTTGCGCGCGTTTCTCAGGCAAGACCCGAACCTTATCATGCTCGGGGAGATGCGCGACGGCGAGTCTGCGAGTGTCGCAATGTCCGCCGCGCTTTCCGGACAGCTCGTGATGACGACGTTGCATGCCGGCGATGCTCCGCGTGCGATCGAGCGACTTGTGGAACTCGGATTAAATCGCCACACGCTCGCTGCCGGCCTTTCGGCGATCGTCTCGCAGCGACTCGTTCGCCGTCTTTGCTCGAGTTGCCGGCGTCCCGCGCGGAGCATCCGCGGCCCCGCTTTCGAGTCTATCGGCTGCGCGCGGTGCGATGGATCGGGCTATCGCGGGCGGGTCGCTATATTCGAATTCTTGCCGATGACGAACTCCGTTCGAGCCGCCGTAGCGCGCGCAGATGCGGCGCTTGAACTCGCTGAGCTCGCGTCCCGTGCCGGGTACGAGCCGATGTTGACAGAGGGTTTGCAGCTTGTCGCGCGCGGCGAGACTTCCAGGGACGAATTGGAGCGAATTCTCGGGTCGGGCGATGTATGGTGAGTGCAACACTACCGCAGATTCGTCTGGCTGACGTGCTTCACGTCGGACGCCAGAAAGCCGCATCAGACATCCATTTCGTCCCTGGGCTCTGCCCGGCGCTCCGCGTGGATGGCGAGTTGCAGTTTCTAACGGGCTCTCCGCTGTCCGCCGATGACACGATGGAGATCGCGCGCAGCCTCCTAGAGTCCGAGGCCCTCGCACGTCTCGAGGTTGGCGGCGATGTCTCCGCGACGCGCGTCGCCGACGATCGCCTAGTGCTGCGCGTCCACGCGTTTCGGGGATCTCAAGGGTGCGCCCTCGCGATCCGTTTGCTCAGCAAGCGCGTACCGCCACTTGCGTCTTTGCACCTACCGCCCGCTGTGGCGGCGCTGGCCCAGCGAGACCGGGGCCTCGTCATCTTTGCGGGACCAACGGGAAGCGGCAAGTCGACATCGTTGGCTTCGCTCATCGCTGAAATCGGCACAGCGTCAGCACGACGGATTATAACGATCGAAGATCCGATCGAATATGGCTACGAGAGCATCCGCTCGTTGATAACGCAGCGTGAAGTTGGGCGGGATACTCCGTCTTTTGATGCGGCATTGGTGGGGACGCTGCGCGCCGATCCGGACGTGATAATGGTCGGCGAAATGCGCGACAACGCAACGATGCGCGCGGCCCTTACCGCGGCTGAAACCGGGCACCTCGTGTTCACGACGCTGCACACCGGAAGCGCCGTTCAGACGATCGAGCGTATCGTCGACGCGTTTGGCGGCGATGAGCAGGTTCAGGTACGTTCACAGCTTGCCCAATCACTCAGCGCGGTCGTCTGCCAGCGACTTGTCCAGCGCAAGCACGGGCCCGGCCGCCGCGCCGCCGTTGAAATACTCCTCGTCAACGATGCCGTGCGTACGATGATTCGCGAATCGAAAACGCACCTTATTCGAAACGCGATGACGACCGGGAGGCAAGCCGGCATGCAGACGCTGGAGCATCACTTGAACGAGCTCGTGCTGGGCGACGAGATCGACCGCGAAGCCGCGTGGCGCGTTAGCGAACGCCTCGAGGACTTCTCCGGCGCACGGCAGACCGGATCTTGAGAAGGTGACGTCCATCTATTCATACACTGCGCGTAACGGCGATGGAGCTTTCGTCGCCGGTTCGCTGCAGGCCGAGAGTAGGGAACATGCGCTTGCGCATCTACGGGTACGCACCCTGTACGTAACGTCGATCGCTCCGGCGGATTCGGCCTCGGGGATGATCGGGTCGCTTGTGACCGGATGGCCCATTTCGTCTGCTGCGCGAACGACATTCTTTCGTTCCTTCGCAACGCTGATTCGCTCAGGCGTTCCGATTCAGCGGGCGCTCGATGTCGTCGTGGAAAGCTGTCGCGATGCGCGTTTGCGAGAGGCGCTGCGGTCGGTCTCGAGTGATATCGAGTCCGGGAGCGGACTTTCCACGGCGATGTCGAGAAGGCCGCGCGAATTCCCAATGTTGTACGTAGCCATGGTGCGAGCGGGCGAGCTGGGCGGAGCACTTGATGTAATATTGGAACGTTTGGCGACGCTCCTGGAACGGCACCTGGCGCTTAGAAAGAAGATTCAGGCGGCGCTCGCGTATCCGCTTATCGTTGCGCTTGCGGCCGCAGGCCTCGTGCTGTTTTTGGTAGGCAGCACGGTACCGGCGTTTGCGTCGATGTTCGCGGAGATGCGCGTGACGCTACCCTGGTCGACGAGGATGCTCATCGCACTCGGGAACGCGCTGAAGAATCCGCTCCTGTGGCTCGTGATTGCGGCAATTCCGCCGCTGGTTGCCGCGTCGATCGGGGTGGGGCGGCGGTCCGAGCGCATCGCAACCCGAATCGACCAGCTAGCTCTCGGTGCGCCGGTGTTCGGCGCCATCTTGCACAAAGCGGTCGTTGCTCGTTTCTCACGGACCCTCGGAACGCTGCTGCGGTCCGGAGTGCCTCTCCTCGATGCGCTCGATGCCGCAAATGGCGTCGTCGAGAACGCGGTGTATTCGCGCCTGACACGCGACCTTGCCGGCGCCTTGCGCGAAGGGAGCTCGATAGCACCGTTTTTGGAACAAAGCGCTTTATTCGATGCGCTGTTCCTTCAACTGGTACGCGTGGGCGAGGAGACGGGAACGCTCGACGCGATGCTCTTGCGCATCGCGGAGTACTACGAGCTGGACGTGGAGACCGCAGTTGCGACCCTCGGCAGCGTGGTTGAACCGATTCTGATCATCGCTCTCGGTGGGCTTGTCGGGCTCATCGTGGGCTCAATCTTGATTCCTCTTTACTCAATGATCGGGAGTATCAAATGATTGCCTTCGACTCGGAACGCGAACGGACAATCCATCAATATCGATACCTGTGCGCACGAGGAGCCAGAAAATTTATGCGTGACGGCGTCGACCGCCGTGACCTCGAGCAGGTTGCCGCGATAGGATTGATCAAGGCGACTGACCGCTTTGACCCGAGCATGGGAACGCCGTTTGAAGCGTATGCGTGGATGCTGGTTCTGGGCGAACTCATGCACTATGTGCGGGACAGCGAGCGGCCCGTTCGCGCACCGCGACGTATGCGGGAGCTGGAACGTCGCTATGGGTCGGCAGAACGCGAGCTGTGGGCATCGCTAGGCAGAGAGCCGAAGTTGCCGGAACTCGCGCACCACCTCGGCGTTCGCGAGGAAGAGATTCGCGAAATGGTACGTTACCGGGACGAAGGTACGCCGCTGTCGGTGGATACGCTACGACCCTACGAGCAACTAGCTTTGTCCTATACGATCGACGGCCAGCTAGATCGCGTGCTCATTGAGTCGGGTTTGGCGCTCCTGTCGGGCCTCGAGCGGGAGATCCTTCGAGAGATTTACGAGAACGATACCCCCGTCGGTGAGATTGCAAAGCGCATGGGGTATTCGCGACGCCACATAACACGATTGCATCGCGGAGCGCTGCGAAAATTGCGGCCGCACGCGCGTCTCATCAGCGCGTAGCTGTGGCACTGAACTCCGTTGAAGGCTTAAGCCGGAAACGGAGGGCGGATGTCGCGAACGTCGGAGCGTGGCTTTACGCTGATCGAGATGATGATCGTGGTGGCGATTATCGCAATTTTGGTCGCTATCTTAGTGCCGAATTTCATGCGCGCTCGCGCTCAGGCGCAGACGGCGGCCTGCGAAGCGAACTTGAAAGAGATTGCTACGGCGCTCGAAGAGTATGAAACGGATCACGAGGCGTATCCAGACGTCACCGCGGCGACGAACGTTACCTCGACCGAGGCCAACCTCGGACAATACCTCAGGCAAACCCCAATTGATCCCGTCGATCCGACCGGCTTTTATCAATATCAAGTTGCGAACTACGATACCGGTAGCGCCAGTTACACGATCATCTGTCCGGGGCAGCACGATCCCGCAACGCTGACGGCGATCGGAGGCGGCACGTCGGCGACGCATATCCAGTACGCGTCGGGGACCGGTTTCACCGCCGTGGCGAGCCAATAAGATGAGTGGGCTGATCGTGGCCTCGGCATTCGGCGCCGGGCTTGCGGCGAGCATCGGACCTTGCGTCGCGCCTCGTTATCTTGCGCTCGCGGCACTGGTCACCGACGCGGACGGCCGCACTCGATGGGCGCGGGTCGCAGCATTTGTCAGCGGCCTGCTGCTGTGTTATGTCGCGCTCGCCACGGCCGCGTCGTTGATAGGCGAGCTGGTTGCGCTTTCGCAGGCGGTGTATATAGGTCTCGCCGCGAGCTTTCTGGTCTTTGGGTTGCGATCGATCGTGGTTCGCGCACATCACCTGCCGAACACACGACACCACTGCTCGCCGGGTGCGGCCGCGCTTACGGGTGGCGCTTTGGGTTTGGTTGTTTCTCCCTGCTGCACCCCAACCGTTGCCGCGTTGGCGGGCGTCGCCTCACTGTCCGGATCACCGCTGGCTTCGATGGCGCTGGCGCTCGCCTTCGCCGCCGGCCACGTCGCCCCGCTCGCTCTCGCTGGACTTGGGTTGCGCTGGATTCCGCGAGTCACGCTAGACCCGTCGCTGCAGCGGGCATCCAGCGCCATTAGCGGAGGGTTGTCAATCGCCGTTGCCTGCTACTACGGGCTGCTGGCATGATTGTGTGGGGCGCTTCGCTTCGACGTTTCGCTTTGGTTGCAATTGCGCTTGTGTCGGCTTGGCCGCTGCTGCGCGGCGCTATCTCTTCCGCGTTAGTAACGCGAGGTGATGCGCTGCTCTATGCTCGAGACGGCCGAGCACAGGCGAAATATCGCCTAGCGTTACAGATCGATCCCGATAATACTGTTGCCGCAGATCGTTATGTGTTTGCGGCGTTTCTTGAGCGAAAGAGCGGTACACTCGAAGATGCGATTCGGGTGGCGACGCTGGTTCTGCGTAGAACTCCGCACGCCACCGCCGTGCGCATGGACCGCGCCCTTTGTTACCATTTGCTAAAGCGGTATCGGCCGGCAGCACGTGATTTCGAACAGGTTGGCGAGGAGCTTGGCGACGTGCAGGCGCTGGCGCTGGCGGCTTCGGATTCAACTCGTAGCGGAAATATGCCGGCAGCTCGGCGGATGTTGCAGATGGCGGAACGGATTGATCCGACCTATCATCCGGTTCGCGTCGCACTCGGGAAAATGCATCGATGAGCTTGGCATTTACGCTCGCAAGTTTCAACCTGTCGCTGCTCGTGCTTGCCGGCATAGCCAGGATGCGTAGCGCTGACGTCGCGTTGGGGAGGCCCAGCGCCGTGATTCTGACGGCGAGCGCAGTTGTCGCGATTATCTGGGCGGACCATCGCGGTGTGACGATATCGATAACCGCCGCACCGACGCTGGCGTGCGTCGTGGTATGTGCGGCAAGCGATCTTGCGACGGGCTTGATTTTTGACCAGGTAGTGGCAGCGACCACGATCGCGATCGTGCTGGCGGCGCTCGTAACCCGGGATGTCCCCTCCGTGGCAACGGGTGCAGGCTCGTGCGCGGGGTTGATGTTCGTGCTTCATTCGCTTACGAAAGGCCGCGGAATCGGGCTCGGCGATGTAAAGTTGAGCGCCGTAATCGGCGCGGGCCTAGGCGGCGTCGCAGCGGTCGGTGCGCTCGGTGCGGCGTTTGTGGCGGGGGCCCTCTTCGTAATCCCGTTGTTAATGGCCAAGCGGGCCCGGTGCGACGATCGTCTTGCGTTCGCTCCGTTCTTGGCGGCAGGAACGATTGCATGCGCCGCCCTGGGCTCGTGATACGCGATGGGTGAATGGAAGCCGCTTCCTCTTGGGATCGACGTCGGCTCGACGCGTGCGCGCATTGCCTGGGGCGAATGCGATCGGGATGGAGCCGTTCGCATCCGAGCCGTCGTGTCGCGTGACGTACCGTACGATGCGGTCTCGGCATCGCAGATTGAGAACCCCGAACTCGTTGCCGCGGTGATCGAGGATATGATCGCCGAAATCGGAACGCGCGAACGGCGCTGCGTACTTGCGGTGGGCGCCCCGTCCTGTGTGATGCGCGCAGTGCGCCTCCCAAAAATGAGTTGGCCCGAACGTGTGCGAGCCGCTCGCTTTGAAGCACAACGCTTCGCCGGTTGGGACCTAGAAGATGAACGCTCCGTCGTGCGAACCCATCCTATCGACCGCATGGCCGGAATCTTTGCCATCGGCGTTGCGCGTAGACAAGGGATCGACTCGCGCGTGAGCGCGGTTCGCGCGGCGGGGTTGCGCGCCGTGGCGATCGACCACGATGCATTTGCGATGCGTCGAATTTTTCCGGATTGCGACGCGATCGTGGACGTGGGGGCGGAGCGATCGAGTGTTCATCTGTTTGGCGCGTCCGGTCCGACGTCCCTAGCGACCTCGGTCGGCGGAGCGGCCATTACGCGCAGCATCGCCGCCGAGCTCTCGATTGACATCCCAACGGCGGAACGCCGCAAGCGAATCCTCGGCTGCGCCGGCGCGGGACAGAACGCAAGTGAAGAAGTCGTTGCGTCCATCGCTAAGCTTATCGATCGCGCTCGCAATCGTACTACCATCGAACGGATCGCGATCACCGGCAACGGCGCTCGTTTGCCGAACTTTGCGCGCGCGCTGGAAGGCGCGACGAGTGCGATGACGGAGATGCCGGTTCCAGAGCTCCTGCACTCGGGTACGTATCCAGACGATGTGATACGCGCCGCGGCTCCGGACTGGGCACTTGCCGCAAGCCTGGTACTGTGGAGTGTCGCGGCGTAATGCGCTTCAACTATTTGCGCGACAGCGCTCCAGATGCATTGGAGTATTTACGTCCCAGCCGAGTTTCGGAGCCTCTGCGGACACCTCTTGCTGCGCTTGCAACGGTCGTGTGCGTCGTCGGCGTGTGGTGGGTTATCGAGCAGATCCTACTTGGGCAGGCTCGTAGCGAATTGCAGGTTCAAGCGTTGCGGCTGAGCGCTAGCCGCATTGCGCTCAAGGACCTTAACCTGCGCAAGAGTCGCATAGAGGAGTTGATTACGATAGACGAGCGTCTTCGGAAAATACGACGCTCGGGAGCCGAGCTATCTCATGGGCTTGCAGACATTGCCAATCATGTTCCGGCGCAGGCGTGGCTCACGAGTATCGAGCACATCGACACCGGTCTTCAGATCGACGGGAGTGCTGAGGGCTTCGATGGTCTCAGTGAGACGGTCGCCGATTTGATGTCGAGCTCGAGCGCGTCGGCGCCCAGTCTCGTTCGCGCAAGCAAAGAGACCCAAGACCTGCCGGGTAATATCATCGCCTTTGAGGTCCGCCTGAGCACACCGCGATGAACGTGATCTTGAAGCTTACGTCACCGGCGTCCGTTCGCATCGTGTGGATGCTCACAGCGGCGATCTTCCTTGGCCCGGGCGTGGGTCTCGTGTGGTGGCCTGCGTCGCAAACCATTACGGGACTGAAAGCGCAGGCGAAGAGCCTTTATGACGAAGCAAACCAAAACGAGGCCGATGTACGGCACGCTGATCAGCTCCGTTCGCTCGCCGAAAGCATATCCAACGACGTACATGCGCTTTCCGGACAGGGATCGGAAAGCGCCATGACGGCGGCGACACTGAGCCTGCTCAACCGTGAAGCTCATGTTTTCGCCGTCGACGTGCTCTCTATCGTGCCCGCACCAAGCTCGGCGCCCGTCCAAGCAAGTCGGGCATCCGTGGACAATCGGCTCCAGGGTGTTCCCATCGAGGTCGACGTCCGGGCCCGATTTCGCGACGTGCTGGCGTTTGTCTCGGACTTGCCGCGCCATAACGTGCTCATCGACCTTCATGACGTGAACCTCGCGGACGAAGGCGATCGTTCGGCTACGCCCGTGCTGCGCGTTAAGATCCACGCGACTATTTTCCGCTACCGCGGCACCGCGGAAGAGGAGGCCCAACATGCTTCCGGGACTTTTTGATGAAGACCGACGCTCGCTTCAGCGGATTGCTACGATGCTGGTTGTCGGCGCTGTCGGAGTTTTGCCCCTCACCATGCAGAGCTCATCTGTCGCGGGTGCGGCAGACGCACGCACTTCGCTTCGCGCGTCTGCGTTCGAACTGCCGCCCCGCCTTAGCTTTCCGGCGTATTCCGTCAGTCGCGACCCATTCGTGCCAGAGCCGGCGATTCGTGCCAAGCTCGCAAGGGACGCTTTTCGCATCGGACAGAGCGGCGAAATCGGGATGACTTCGCCTCCAAATACCGGCGCGGCGCAAGGCGGTCTTCCGATGGGAGCAACCGCTACGCTTCAAACCGCTCCAGTGGTGCGCGCCATCGTCATGGGCGATCCAGCGCGAGCACTCGTGGAGGAGGGCGGTGGTGTTCGTGTGCTCGGCGTTGGGGATCGCGTGGGCGAGCTATCGGTCGTCGCGATAACCGCTGATGGGATAACGCTCTCAGACGGGACGCGATTACGGTTGGAGCCCTCACATCCATGAGAGCACTTATGACGTGTTTGCTGTGCTTTGTGCTGGTCGCGCGGGCCGTCGCAGCGCCAAGCGAGCTTATCACAGTCGACGTGCACGATGCGGATATCAGCGACGTGATAGCCTTACTTGCTGCTCAATCCGGCGAGAACATCATGATGGATGACTCGGTCAAGCCGCAGCGGGTAACGATTCATCTTCACAACGTGACATTCGAACGTGCACTCGAGGTGCTCTTGAAAGCCAACGAGCTGCAAATGCACCGTGTCGGAAATGTCATGATCGTAGGGTCCGCTGACGCGATGAATCGCCACTACGCGGAGAGGCAAAGCAACGTCGGCGCCCAGACCGTGGTGCTGCAATTGGCGCATGCGAACGCCGATGACGTCGCAAAAGAGATTAGCCCGGCGCTCTCGACCGGGACGGTCATCGTGCCCGATCGTCGCACCAGCGCGGTTGTCGTTACTGGCGATGCAGACACGGTGGCGCGTGCACGGCGATTAATCGACGCGCTCGACGCCGCGACATCGGGCGGAGGGAGCGGGAGCCGGACTCGAGCGTTTCCGCTTCGCTACATCAAAGCGGATGACGCGATCAAGGAACTAAAGATTCTAACAGCCGAGGGGACCTACATCGCGGACGGCGAGCATAACGAAGTCATCGTCGACGGCAACGACAACGTGCAGGATACCGCGGCCTCTCTCTTCGCGACGATCGACCGCCCGAGTCCTCAAGTGATGTTCGAAGTCAGGGTCGCGGACGTTACGCCGGAAAACGACACAAGCAACTTCGGCTTGGAGTTCGGCGGCGCCAATCTTCAAGGAACGGTGACGCCGGGATCTACGACATATGCATTCACCGGCGGGGCGATTCCGGTAAATGTGACATTAAATGCCCTAATTTCGCGAGGTCGCGCTCAAATTTTGGCGACGCCGAAGCTCGTGACGTTGAACAACAAAGAGGCGGATCTATTGGTCGGTGAGACCTATCCGATCGTCTTTAACACATCGGTTCTCGGCGGGCAGAACGTGCAATTCGTCGACGTCGGCGTGAAGCTGCGACTCACGCCGACGATCGGCGACGATGGGGTTGTGACGGCTGAACTGCATCCTGAGTATAGTGAGATCGAGGGGATCACCTCGACCGGCTACCCGATCATCACGAACCGTAAGATCGACGCGACACTTCGGGTCAACGATTCCCAGACGATCGTGCTCGGTGGGCTCATGATGGATACGTCGAGCGAAACGATATCGAAAGTACCGGGCTTGGCTGATATCCCGATTCTCGGGAAGTTCTTCCAGAACAAGCAAACGTCGCACGAACGCGACGAGATCGTCTTCCTGATCACGCCTCACGTCATTTACCCCAGCGCCGACGGCCAAGGCAAAGGTCGTTCGAGGTAAGGCACGTTATCTAGGCGGTTCCTGCTGGAAAATGCCTCAAAACCACAAGGAAATAGGGGATTTTTCGATAATCGGCTGGTCAATTAGCTGCCCCCAATCCGAAAGGACAGTATGACCAAGAACGAGTTAGCTCGTGAGCTCGCCGAAGAGTTGGAACTCCCGCGCCGCCAGGTCGTCGACCTGATCGAAGCGATGCTGGAGAAGATCACCGACGTGCTCAAGTCGGGCGACAAAGTCCAGCTCACCCCCTTTGGCCAGTTCAAAGTTCGCGACCGTGCGGCTCGCGTCGCACGCAATCCGAAGACGGGCGAGCCGATCAAAGTCCCGGCCAAGCGCGTGCTTAAGTTCATTGCCGGCCGCACGTTGAAGGAAGCTGTCGGCACCGCCAAGCGCGGTTCCGGCGCCGCGAAGAAGTCGTCGGCCAAGAAGCCGGCGGCCAAGAAATCGACGGCGAAAAAGGCTCCCGCCCGCAAGGCCGCGCCGGCTCGCAAAGCTGCCGCGAAGAAGACCACCCGCAAAAAAGGCCGGTAAACGCTCCGCGCTTTCGTCCTTTGAAAGCCGCCCGAAAGGGCGGCTTTTTGCTTTGGTCTCCCAAGCAAAACGTACCCTCATTCGGGCGTATCGGCCACGCGCTGCGGTCTGCCAAAATGCCGGATGGAGGGTGAAGTATGTTACGTCGTTTGGTCTATGTTTTTCCGGCGATCGCCATCGCCTTATCCGCCTGCGGCGGCGGAGCGCCGTCAACCACGGCAAAACCGCAAGGGCTGCAGTCCCGCTACCACGCCGATGCCTCGGGCGTGACGAAACTCCAGAGCTACAATGTCAATCCGAGCAAAGTCTTTGTGGCCGGTATCTCCTCGGGCGGCTTCGAGGCCGTGCAGATGGACGTCGCCTATTCCAAGACCTTCAAAGGCGCGGCGATTTACGCGGGCGGCGTGTACTACTGCGCGCAAGACAGCGAAACCACGGCGCTGGTCGATTGCGGCGGCGCCGATTCGTACGGCAGCGAGCTCACGCCGTCGGAGAATTATCTAAATTCGCAATCCAGCGCCGGCACGATCGATCCATCCAGCGATCTCAGCGGTGAGCCGATTTATCTCTGGTCGGGCACGCAAGATACCGAAGTGCCGCAAAAGTCGATGAACGATCTGCAAACCGAGTATCAGCACTACGGCGCGGTCGTGACGTACGACAATTCGTTCGCGGCCGAGCACGGGTGGGAATCGCCCGACGGCACGGTCGCCTGCGGAACCCTCTCGAGCCCGTATATGATCAAGTGCGATCAAGGCAGCACCGTCTACGACTCCGAGCAGAAGTGGCTCACGATGTTCTTCGGCACGCTCAATGCTCGCAACGGCGGAACCCTGGGCGGCTCGCTGATCAACTTCGACCAAACCGAGTTCAGCACGACGACCGGCCTCGATACCAACGGCTGGGTCTTCGTTCCGCAAAGCTGCGCGAGCGGCACCACGTGCGGCCTCGTGGTCGCGCTCGACGGCTGCGAGCAATATCAGGGCGCGATCGGCACGGAGTTCGCAACCGAAGCGGGCATCGACGAATGGGCCGACACGAACAACATCATCGTGCTCTATCCCTATCAAACCACCGCCAGCTCGAATCCCGACGGCTGCTGGGATTGGTGGGGATACGGCAGCGCAAACTACGCGCTCAAGAGCGGACCGCAAATGGCGGCGATCTACGCCATGGTGCAGCGCGTGATGGGCGGCACGGCAACGTCCTCGCCGTCACCGTCGCCTTCGCCGACTGCCTCACCGACGGCGACGGCCTCACCGACCGCGACGCCGTCGCATTCGCCGACCCCGACGCCCTCACCAACACCGACCCACTCGCCCACGCCGGCGCCGACGCCAACGCCCACGGCAACGCCGCTTGGCTGTTGGCTCGCATCCAACTA
Organism: Alphaproteobacteria bacterium; assembly: GCA_035523815.1. GTDB lineage: Bacteria > Vulcanimicrobiota > Vulcanimicrobiia > Vulcanimicrobiales > Vulcanimicrobiaceae > Aquilonibacter. The sequence continues at coordinate 4,375 of DATKPZ010000064.1, read as the reverse complement.
CGCGCAAGTCCAGGCCGGGCGCGCGTACCAAAGCCTGGGCTATGCGTACGCGAACGGCTCAAACCAAAACATGGGCCTGGACAACGTGTACTATACGACCTCGCTGCAGGAGACCTCACCCAACTACTACGTGATCGTCACGCACTGCTAGGAGGACACATTCAACGGCGGCCGCGATCCCGCAAAGAGCGCGATCGCGGCGACGTTGAACGCGGGAATATCGTCGGGCTTGCGACTGGTCACGAGGTTGCCGTCTTCGACCGTCATGCGATCGACCCAGTTGCCGCCGGCGTTGCGAATGTCGCTCTGCAGCGAGGGCCACGAGGTCAGCGTGCGATCGCGCACGATATCGGCTTCCACCAGCATCCACGGCCCATGGCAGATCGCCGCGATCGGCTTGCCGGTCCGAGCAACCTCGCGCACGAACTCGACGGCGTCTTGATTCGTGCGCAAGGTATCGGCGTTGACCACGCCGCCGGGCAGCACGAGCGCATCAAAGTCGGCGCCGTGCGCTTGGAGAAGCGGCAGGTCGACCGGGAAGGTGTCGGCCGGCGTCCGGCTCTTCCAGCCGCGCACTTGATCGGCGCGCGGGGAGATCAGTACGGTTTCCGCGCCGGCCTCGTTCAATGCCTCGCGAGGCGCGGTCATTTCGACTTGCTCGAATGCGTCGTCGACCAAAATCGCAACACGCAGCCCTTGTAATTCTTTCACCATAGTGGCGCTATCGTACCCGGGCTTGCCGCGACCACCGCGGGCAGGCGCTGCGCCGCCCGCTCCGCAGGCGCGCGCTGAACGGGCCGCTAAGAGAGCCTAGGTGTTCCGCTATCTCACGGCGGGCGAATCCCATGGACCGGCGCTCGTCGGTATCCTCGACGGGCTGCCCGCGCATCTCAGGCTCGACGTCGAGCGTATCAACCAAACGCTCGCGCGGCGCCAGGGCGGCTACGGCCGCGGCGGTCGCATGAAAATCGAACGCGACGAAGTCGAGTTTCTCGCCGGTTTGCGCGGGAGCGAGACGTTGGGCTCGCCGATTGCGGTCATGGTGCGCAATCGCGACTTCGAGAACGTGCGCGCTCTGATGGACCCGATCGCCGGCGCCGGAAAACCACTCACCAACCCACGCCCGGGGCACGCTGATTACGCCGGTGCCCTCAAATACCGGCAGCGCGATCTGCGCAACGTGCTCGAGCGGGCGAGCGCGCGTGAAACCGCGATGCGCGTGTGCCTCGGCGCGATTTGCGCGCAGTTCCTCGAAGCGCTCGGCATCCGCACGCGAAGCTACGTGCATCGCATCGGTGAAGTGGTCTCGCCCGACTTAGAAGATTTTTCGCAAGACGACGTCGAGGCGAGCGACGTGCGCAATCCCGATCCCGCAACCCAAGCCAAGATGATCGCCGCGATCGACGCCGCAAAGGCGGCGGGCGACACGCTCGGCGGCGTCTTCGTCGTGCGGGTCGACGGTGTTCCGGTCGGGATCGGTAGCAATCGCCAGCCGGAGACGCGTCTGGACGGCGTGCTAGCCGGCGCGCTGATGGGGATGCAGACCGTGAAAGCCGTCGAAGTCGGACTCGGCGCCGATGTCGCGGCGCGGCCGGGTTCGCAAGCGCACGACGTCTTTGGGCTGGACAACGGCGAGCTGATTCGCGGGAGCAATCGCGCGGGCGGCATCGAGGGCGGCATGAGCAACGGACAGCCGATCGTGCTGCGCGTCTCGGTCAAGCCGATTCCCACGCTGATGAAGGCGCTGCCCTCGGTCAACCTGCACGAGCAGACCGATGCACCGGCGACGATCGTGCGCAGCGACGTGTGCGTGGTTCCGGCGGCGGGCATCGTCGGCGAGGCGATGGTGCGTCTCGCCCTCGTGGCCCCGGTACTCGAAAAGTACGGCGGCGATTCGATCGAGGAGACACGCGACAACTTGCGCCGCGCCAATGACGCGGCCGCCGCGCTCTTTACGCCGGCCAAGGACGGCGTATGAAGCAGCACGTCGCGCTCGTCGGATTCATGGCCTCGGGTAAATCGACCATCGGCAAACGCTTGGCCCGAAAGCTCAAGTGCGCTTTTTTCGATACCGACGATTTGGTCGTCCAACAGCACGGCGCCATCTCCGATATTTTTTATTCTGAAGGCGAAGCGGCGTTCCGCAATTACGAACACGACGCGCTGGCCCATGTCGTAAGCGAGGGCGAACCAGGCGTCGTCGCGTGCGGCGGCGGGGCGCTGAGCTTCGAGCCCTCGGCCAAGCTGCTGAAGAAGAAAACCTATCGCGTCTTCATCAAAGTCACGCCGGAACTCGTGCTCGAGCGACTGCGCAACAGCCGCAACGTGCGGCCGCTCCTTGGCCCCACCCCGACCCTTGCGCGGATCAAGTCGCTCTATATCAAACGGATGCCGCAATATGCGCATGCGGATCTCGTCGTGGAAGCCGACGGCATGAGCACGGCTCAAGTCGTCAATGCGATTGTCGAGTGGTTGCACAAGAAGAAGATCGAGATCTAGCCGCGGACCTCATCGTCAACACCGACCTGCGGTATCCGATCTGCATCGGTGATGACGTGCGTCCGGCGATTGCTTCGTTCCTCGAGCACCGCGCGCAGCGCTTCGTGGTGCTGGCCGATGCCCATCCCGACGTCGCGAAACTCGCTCGCGACATCCGGCGGTTTCCCGGAGCGATGGGCGTGCTCACGTTTGCACTCGGGGAGAGCCGCAAACGTCTTGCGACGGTTGAGAAAGTGCACGACGCGTTGCTGGACGCGGGGGCCGGCCGCGACACGTTGATCGTCGGCGTGGGCGGCGGCGTCGCAAGCGATCTCTTCGGGTTTAGCGCCGCGACCTACATGCGCGGGGTGCCGTACGTCCATGTAGGCACCACCTTAGTCGCCATGGTCGACGCGGCCGTCGGGGGCAAGACCGGCGTGGACGTGCGCGCGGGAAAGAACATCGCCGGCACGTTCACCGATCCCGTTGCCGTCTTTGCTCATGTGAACGCGCTGCGCACGTTGCCGTATCGCCAATTGCGCGAGGGTCTCGCCGAAGTGGTCAAAGCGGCGATCATCGAAGGCCACGAGTTCTTTGAATCGATCGAGGCACTCGCCCCGCACGCCTTCTGGCGTTGGCCGTGGCCCGAAGTCGTGGCGGAAGCGGTCAAAATCAAAACGATGATCGTGGCCGACGATCGCCAGGAAGCGGGCATCCGCGAATTGCTCAATCTTGGCCATACCTTCGGTCATGCGCTCGAAACGGCAAGCGGCTATCGCGTCTCGCACGGCGTCGGCGTGGCGCTCGGCTTGCGCGCCGCGGGATTGCTGGCGCTGCGTCTGGGCCGCTATTCCGAAGAGGAGCATCTGCGCGTGCTGGCCACGATGGCGCTGCTCGGGATGCCGCTGCGCACCTCGGTCGGCCTGGAAGAGACCCTGGCGGCGATGCAGAGCGATAAGAAGAAGCGCGCCGGAAAGTTGCGCTTCGTCGTGCCGCGCACGATCGGCGACGTGGAGTACGGCGTGGAGGTACCCGAACGCACGGTGCGCCGCGTGCTCGCACAGCTTCGCCGCTCGCCCGAATCCTTCGGATAACGATGCCCCGCGTCGTGGATGCGCTCGCGACGATTCGTTCGTCGCGCTTCGATTTGCCGCTCACCTACGACGTCGGCGACGCGGAGCTGCGCATCGGCGACGTCGTGCGCGTGCCGCTGGGGAACCGCGAAGTGCTGGCGTACGTGGTCAGCAGCGTGTACGACGCGCCGCCCGATCCAAAACGCAAGCTCGTGCTGGAGCGCCTCGACGTGCCCCGCGCGTTCGATGAAGAAGGCTTGCATCTCGCGAGGTTCGTGGCCGAGTACTACGTGTGCACGCTGGGCGAAGCGCTTTCGGCGGCGGTGCTCGCGGGAGCGTTGCCGCGCACGATCGACAGCTTCGTGCGTGCGGTCGCGCAACCGAATCCGCAGCGGTATCCCTCGGTGCCGGCGCGGCTGGTGCGTTTGATCTGGGAGGAACTGAGCGACGGGTTTGCGCTCGAGACGCTGCTGCGTCATCCCGACGCCCGCCGCGCGGGCGATCGCGCCGCGCTGTTGCGCCATCTGCAAGCGCTGGCGCGTAGCGGCGAGCTCCGGCGCGAGCGCCGCTTCGTGCAACCCAAGACCAGCGCCTATCTCGTGCGGGTGCTGTACCCCGGTGACGCCGCGATCAAGGGGAGCAAGGCGCAAGCGCTCGCGGCGTACGTGCGCGAGCAGCCCGGCGTGCCGCGCGCCGATGCACTGCTTGCCGGATTCTCGAACGCGGTGATCGCTCGCGCGGTGAAAGCGGGCGCCGTTGAAGAGCGCGAGGTCGAGCCCGCGCGCACGCGATCCTACGCGCCGCTGGGTGATGCGCCGTTTCCG
>DATKPZ010000063.1:0-5591 GCA_035523815.1 Alphaproteobacteria bacterium | reverse complement strand
CGCAGGCCGGGCTCGCACGCGATCGGGGTGATCAGCTCGACGTCCATCTTGATGTTGTCGCCGGGCATGACCATCTCGACGCCTTCGGGCAGCTTGATGGTGCCGGTCACGTCGGTCGTACGGAAGTAGAACTGCGGACGGTAGTTCGCAAAGAACGGCGTGTGACGGCCGCCCTCTTCCTTCGAGAGCACGTAGACTTCGGCTTGGAACTTCTTGTGCGGCTTGATCGAGCCGGGCTTGGAAAGCACCTGACCGCGCTCGATGTCGTTGCGGTCGATACCGCGCAGCAGCACGCCGATGTTGTCGCCGGCGATGCCGATGTCGAGCAGCTTACGGAACATTTCGATGCCGGTCACGACCGACTTGCGCGTGTCCTCTTGCAAACCGACGATCTCGATTTCTTCACCGACCTTGACCTGGCCGCGCTCGACGCGTCCCGTGCCGACCGTACCGCGGCCGGTGATGGTGAACACGTCTTCGATCGGCATGAGGAACGGCTTATCGATTTCACGCACCGGATCGGGGATGTACTCATCGACCGTATCCATCAGCTTGAAGATCGGATCCGCATCCGGGTCGCCCTTCTTACCGCTCGAGTTGAGCGCCTTGAGGGCCGAACCGCGGATGATCGGCGTGTCGTCACCCGGGAATTCGTACTGCGTGAGCAGTTCGCGAATTTCCATCTCGACCAGCTCGAGCAACTCCTCGTCGTCCACCAGGTCGACCTTGTTCAAGAAAACCACGATCCGCGGCACGCCGACTTGGCGCATGAGCAGAATGTGCTCGCGCGTTTGCGGCATCGGGCCGTCGGTTGCGGCGACGACGAGAATCGCGCCGTCCATCTGGGCCGCGCCGGTGATCATGTTCTTGATGTAGTCGGCGTGTCCGGGGCAGTCGACGTGCGCATAGTGACGCTTCTTGGTCTCGTACTCTTGGTGCGAGATCGCGATCGTAATACCGCGCTCTTTTTCCTCGGGCGCATTGTCAATCTCATCGACGCCGCGCTTAGCCGCGAGACCCTCGGTCGCGAGGCAATTCGTGATCGCCGCCGTCAACGTGGTCTTACCGTGGTCGACGTGACCGGTGGTACCGATGTTCACGTGCGGCTTGTTGCGCTCAAATTTCGCTTTAGCCATGATGCTATCGTTCTTCCTTATTTATCCGTCGATGAGTTATTAAGCTGGTGCGCCTTTTTTACCGGCCGACTTGGCAATGATCTCTTCCTCGACCGATTTCGGAGCCTTCTCGTAGTGAGAGAACTCCATCGTGTACGTCGCGCGGCCTTGCGTTGCTGAACGCATGTCGGTGGCGTACCCGAACATTTCCGAGAGCGGGACGTTGGCAGTAATGATCTGCGCACCGCCCGGGGCCTCTTCCGTCGCCTGGATCATACCGCGGCGGCGGTTGAGGTCGCCCGTGATCGCGCCCATGTAATCCTTAGGCGTGGTCACTTCGACTTTCATGATCGGCTCGAGCAGAATCGGGCCGGCCGCGCGATTGGCTTCTTTCCAGCCCATCGACGCGGCGATTTTGAAGGCCATTTCCGACGAGTCGACGTCGTGATACGAACCGTCGAACGCCGTCACCTTGAAGTCGAGCACCGGGAATCCCGCGAGCACGCCGCTCTGCGATGATTCTTGAATGCCTTGCTGCACGGCCTTCGCGTATTCTTTTGGAACCGCGCCGCCGACGATCTTCCAGTCGAACTGGAATCCCGTTCCGGGCTCGAGCGGCTCGACCCGCAGCCAGACGTCGCCGTATTGACCCTTACCGCCGGACTGCCGGACGAATTTGCCCTGCTTCTCAACGGTCTTGGTGATCGCTTCCTTGTACGCGACCTGCGGCTTGCCGACGTTGGCTTCGACTTTGAACTCACGGCGCAAGCGATCGAGAATGATCTCGAGGTGCAATTCGCCCATGCCCGCGATGATCGTCTGCTGCGTCTCTTCGTCGGTCCACATCCGGAACGTCGGGTCCTCTTGGGCAAGGCGGGTGAGGCCTTTGCCAAGTTGATCCTGATCCGCTTTGGACTTGGGTTCGATCGCCTGCGAGATCACGGGTTCCGGGAACGTGATCGACTCGAGCAGGATCGGATGCTTCTCGTCGCAGAGCGTATCGCCGGTGCGCGTGTCGGAAAGTCCGACCGCCGCCGCGATGTCGCCCGCGCCGATCGCGTCGATATCCTCGCGATGATTCGCATGCATCCGGAGAATGCGTCCGATGCGCTCTTTTCGGCCCGAGCGCGCGTTGTACACGTACGAGCCCTTCTCGAGCGTGCCCGAGTACACGCGGAAGTACGTCAAGTTGCCATACGGATCGGTCGCGATCTTGAACGCGAGCGCCGCAAACGGCTCGTTGTCGTCGGGATTGCGCGTGATTTCGTCGCCGTTCTTATCCTTGCCCACGATGGCTTTCGCCTCGAGCGGCGAGGGCAAATAGTCAACCACGGCGTCGAGCAACGGCTGCACGCCTTTGTTTTTGAACGCCGACCCGCAGAGCATCGGGAGCACCGAGCCCGCGATCGTCGCTTTGCGCAGCGCCGTCTTCATGCGATCGACCGGCAGATCGTCGCCATTGAAGAACATCTCCAGCAGCTCGTCATCTTGCTCCGCAATCGCCTCGACCAGCTCGGCTCGCCACTTCTCGGCGGTCGCCTTGAGCTCACCGTCGGCATCGGTCAACGGCTCGTCGCCCATGGTCGAGCCAAGATCGTCGGTGTAGATGATCTTGTGCATCGTAAAGAGGTCGACGACGCCCTTGAAGTTGTCTTCGGCGCCGATCGGCACTTGCACCGGAACCGCGCGCGCGCCCAAGCGCTCGCGAATCTTCGCGACGACGTTGAAGAAGTCGGCGCCCATGCGGTCCATCTTGTTGACGAAGATGATCCGGGGCACTTTGTACTTGTTGGCCTGGCGCCAGACGGTCTCGGACTGCGGCTGGACCGCGGCGACCGAGTCGAAGAGCGCGACGAGGCCGTCGAGCACGCGAAGCGAGCGCTCGACCTCGACCGTGAAGTCCACGTGGCCAGGCGTATCAATAATGTTGATGCGGTTCTCACGCCACGTGCACGCGGTCGCTGCCGACGTGATCGTGATGCCGCGCTCCTGCTCCTGGACCATCCAGTCCATGGTCGCGGCGCCGTCATGCACCTCACCGATCTTGTGCACGCGTCCCGTGTAGAACAGGATGCGCTCGGTGCAGGTCGTCTTGCCGGCGTCGATGTGCGCTGCGATCCCGATATTGCGGGTCCGCTCGAGCGGATATTCTCTGGTTGCCACTTTCCTAAATGTTCTGGTGAATTACCAGCGGTAATGGGCGAAGGCTTTGTTGGCTTCGGCCATCTTGTGCGTATCTTCGCGCTTCTTAATCGTCGCGCCGGTGTTGTTGGATGCATCGAGCAGTTCGCCCGCCAGCTTTTCTTCGAACGAACGGCCGCCGCGGGCCCGCGCAAAACCAATCAGCCAGCGCATCGCCATGGCCTGACGGCGGTCCGGACGGACCTCCATCGGCACCTGGTAGGTCGCGCCGCCGACGCGGCGCGGGCGCACTTCCACCAGCGGCATCGCGTTCGAGAGCGCCTGCTGGAAGATTTCGTACGGATCGCGACCCGTCTTCTCGGCGATGATGTTGAGCGCGCCGTAGGTGACCTGTTCGGCGGTCGACTTCTTCCCGCTGAGCATCACCTTATTGATGAAGCGCGCGAGAATCTTCGAGTTGAACTTCGGGTCGGGCAGAATCTGCCGCTTGGGAGCCGGTCCTTTACGTGGCATTATGTTCCTTTATCTACTTCTTCGTTGCGCGCTTGGCGCCGTATTTCGAACGGCCTTGCTTGCGGTTGGCGGTGCCCGCGGTGTCGAGCGTACCGCGAATGATGTGGTAGCGAACGCCCGGGAGATCTTTCACACGGCCGCCGCGCACCAGCACCACCGAGTGCTCTTGCAAATTGTGGCCGATACCGGGGATGTAGGCCGTGACTTCCTCGCCGTTCGTCAGGCGCACACGCGCAACTTTGCGCAGGGCCGAGTTCGGCTTCTTGGGGGTCACCGTCTTGACCTGAGTGCAGACGCCGCGACGCTGCGGGTTGCCGGTCACTTCAAACTGACGCGTCGGAAGGTCCGGATGACCCGGCTTGGGCCCGGTGAGGATCACACGGAACGCACGGGTTTTGACCTTCTTTTCCGTCTTCGCCCGGCCCTTACGGACGAGCTGATTAATCGTGGGCAACAGCGTCTCCCTAGCAACACACACAAAGTGGGCCGCACCTGCCGGTGGGCCTGAACTACGGCAGTATACCAAGGAGGATGGGCCCCGTCAATGCGGAGTTTGGCTCGCCGTTTTGGCCATCGAATCCGAGAGGAGCGTCAGGTCGACGGTGGCGTCGCGCTGGCTCCCGGCGCGCTGTGCGGTGGCGGCTAGATGCACGGATGTGGGGATTTCCATCGGGGCGTCATAGACCACGGTGCCTTTCTCCGTGGCTTGATATCCGCCGGCGCGCTCGGTATGGTCGACGGCCAGGGTGAGCAGGCTGCCGCTCGTCGACGTCACGGTGAAGTCGTTCTCGACTTTCACCGCTCCCCACGCGAATTTGGGTTCGGTCCGCCAGTGGTTCTCCCGGTCGAGCTTGGCCGGGTCGTAGAATTCCCGGCCCAAAAACGTCAGAAGGGCGGTTTCTTCCGGAGTCGAGCCCACGTTTTGGTCGCAGACCACATCGGTCGACGCGCCATAGATTCCGCAGCGAATGGTCTGCAGCGGCTTGGCCGCCCGGTCGATCATCTCGCCGACGTCGACCACCAGGCCCCCGTCCGGGGTCGCCTCGACGACGTTGACGGTGATCTGGCCGGTTCTTCCACCCGCGCCGAAAGAGCCGCCTTCGTTGACGATGCCGTAGGTGTTGATGCTTGGGGCACCCCCAAAGCCGTGGGCATCGTAGGCGAATTGGTACACCACCGTGCGGATCGCCGCCGCGGCGAGTAAGACGGTCAATGCAGGCATCCGAGCGAGCTACGGCGTTTGGACGCTCGGCCCTCTCGTTCGCGATGGGTCTTTAGTACCAGCCGAGATTCCGCGCTTCGGAGCTGACGGCCTCGGCAGCCTCTGCTGCGAGCTCGGCGCTCCGGCATTCGATCTCCGCGTAAAAGATGTACTCGAACGGGCGCCCGGGCAACGGTCGAGCGACGAGCGCACGCAGATTGAGACCGCGCCCGGCAAAAACGCCGAGCGCCGCGTGCAAGCTTCCGGGCTGATGGGGCAGGACGAACGCAAGCACCGCGCGCCCGAGCTTGCGCCGCGCGGCTCCGTCGCGCGCGATCGCAAGGAAGCGCGTGTAGTTCTCCGCTTCGTCCTGAACGGCGCCGGCCAACACGCAGCCTCCGTAGCGCGCCGCGCTCGCGGCCGGGCCGATCGCGGCTCGCGAGCGATCACCCAGCGCAACGATCTCCCGCACCGCCCCTGCGGTGTCTTTGACGGCGACAGCTTCGACCTCGGGCCGCGACGCGAAGAAACGCCGGCACTGCTCGAGCGCAACCGGATGCGACTCGACGCGGCGGATGCCGCTTAACGTGGCTCCTTCAACGCCGATGAGCGTCTGCACG
>DATKPZ010000062.1:0-10899 GCA_035523815.1 Alphaproteobacteria bacterium | reverse complement strand
TGCATCCCTCGCAGGTGAGCTTCGGCAAGCTCAACAACGTTCGCGAGGCGCTGGGCATTGCGCGTGAGGCGCGCACGATTCTTGGTGGAAACGGCGTCACGCTCGAGTACCCGGTGATCCGGCACATGAACAATCTGGAATCCGTGCTCACCTACGAAGGCACGAGCGAAGTGCACATGCTGATCCTCGGTCAAGCGATCACCGGACTTGCGGCGTTTACTTAAGCTCAGTAGCTCCAGTCGGCGACATTCCAGAACGGCGTGTTGACTGCCGCGTGTTCGTTGCGTAGCCAGGCCGGAAATGTGTCGATCGAGACCGCCTGATACATCGCCACCATCGGAAGCGCGGCAGCGAGCCGCCTCTCGATTTCGCGGTAATAGGGGATGCGCTCGGCGCGTTCGTAGGGAATGACGGCCGCTCGCATCAGGGCGTCCAACGCGTGATCGCAATAGCGCGACTTGTTGAAGCCGTGCGGCGGAATCCGCTTGCATCCGAATTGATCGCGTACGTCCGGATCGAAGCCGGCGATGAACGGAAAGAGCGCGATGTCGTAGTGACCGCCATAGAGTGGGCCGTTCGGCGCGACCAGCGCGCTCACCGGGAAGCGCCGGATGGAGAGACGCACGCCGAGCGGGCGTTCCTGCGCCTGCATCAACGTGGCCATCTCGAGCGCGCTGGGCTTATCGGCCCGAACGATGACGTCGAGGGCCAAACTCATTCCCGCCTTATGCCGGATACCGTCCGCCCCCACGCGCCAACCCGCATCGTCCAAGGCGCGCGCTGCCGCGCCGGCATCGTGCGCGGGCATCGCGTACGCCCGCGGATCGTACGCCCATTCGAAAAGCCCGCGTCCCGGATCGCGCGTGCGATCTCCCAGCAGCGTTTTGTTGACGATGGCGCGCAAGTCCAGGCCTTGCGCGAGCGCGCGCCGGACCCGTGCATCCGCAAGGGCGGGCTGCGCGGTGTTGAAGATCAAGGCGCCGGTTCCGTCGATCGGCACCGATTCGGTACGCTCGTCCTTGATCGCGGAGAGTTGCCCAACTTGCGAATCGTCGGCGTTCACGTACGCGTTGGCCTCGCCGGTGCGCAGCATTTCGTAGGCAGTGACCGACGAGGGGACGGGGAGGATCGTGATCTGCGCGATCTTGGGCTTGCCGCCGAAGTAGTACGGGTTTACGCCCAACTCGAGCCGCTCGCCGCGCCGCCAGCGCTCGAGCCGGTACGGTCCGCTCCCGAGGGGCTCCGTGTCGAGCGCGGTCCCGCGCAGGTGCGCGTGCCCGGCGAGGAGTTTGGCCGAGAGAATCGGGACGGCGTTGCCCGGTCCGCACAGATACAGCACGATCGGCGCGTAGGGCGTTCGCAGGTAGACCTTGATCGTCATGGCATCCGGGGTCGAGATCGCGGCGATGTCGTCGAAGGCAACGCGCGAGGGCGCATCGGTCCCCGGGAAGGCAACGTGTCCGATCGTCTCGGCGACGTCGTACGAGGTGAGCTCGCTGCCGTCCGAAAACCGGATGCCCGGTCGCAGGTGGTAGACGATCTGGAGTCCGCTCGGGCTGATGCCCCCGTTGGCTCGGGTGGGGACGGCGAGCGCGGCGTCGGGGACCAGCTCGCCGCGGTCGTCGAACTTCACTAAATAGGAATAGAGCAGCGCGGCCAGCTCTTGACCGCCGACGCCGCTGACAAAGATCGGATCCAGGCTCGGAAAATCCTGAGTCTGAACGATGGTGAGATGGTCTCGGGCACTACCCTCGGGCCGAGCGCATCCGGTAACGAGAAGAGCAAGGACAATGGATAGGGCCGGCCGCACGAAGCGGCCGTAGGTTTGGAGCACATGAGGTGCGTCCGTCCCAAGGGCGGCCAAACCCTCTTGACGGTAGGCCACGGACCTTGATATAGTGCCGAGGTTGTGGTCCAGCCGGTCCGCGCTCTCTTCGCGCGTGCCGGTAAAAGCAAATGTCAGTACGCCTGGACCCGTGTGCTTATAGCTTAAGGACGAGGATTCACGTGAAAAATATCCTTGGCCGCAAGGTTGGGATGACGAGCGTGTTCACCGACGACGGACGTTACGTTCCGGTCACGGTGATCGAAGCCGGTCCCTGCACGGTCGTGGAACGCCGCACGAAACAGTCGCATGGCTATGATGCCGTGGCGCTCGGTTTCGGCGCGGTGAAAAAGTCCCGCGTTACCCGTGCCCTTGCTGGACACTTCAAGAAACAAGGCGTCGAAGCCACGCGCTTCGTGCGCGAGTTTCGCACCGGCATCGACGGCGTCGAAGTCGGTCAAACCATCACGGTTGCCGGTTTTGAGCCGGGCGACCGCATCGACGTCGTCGGCATCTCGAAAGGCCACGGTTTTTCGGGCGGTATCAAACGTCACAATTTTTCGGGCGGCGGCGCGAGCCACGGCTCGATGATCCATCGCCAACCGGCCTCAAACGGCGACACCAACGCGGGACGCGTTCCCAAGGGTGCGCGCCGGCCGGGTCACTACGGCGTAGACCGCACGACGATGCAAAATCTCGAAGTGGTTCGCGCCGATGTCGAGCGCAATTTGCTGCTCGTACGCGGTCCGGTTCCGGGCCCCAAGAACTCTCTCGTGGTGCTGCGCGCGAGCGTCAAGCACAAAGCGGAAGCGGGGGCCTAACCAATGCCGAACGTTATCGACGCAACCGGGAAGGTCGTGCGCGACGTGCAGACGCCCGCGGCCTTCGCACAGGAATACAACGAAAAGAGCCACACGATCTTCCGTGCGGTTTACCGCGAACTAGCCAGTCCGCGCGCGGGCACCGCGTCCACCAAAAAGCGCGACGAAGTCGCGGGTGGCGGTCGCAAACCTTGGAAGCAGAAGGGAACCGGGCGCGCGCGCCAGGGTTCGATTCGCTCGCCTCAGTGGCGCCACGGCGGCGTGGTTTTCGGACCGCAGCCGCGCAGCTACGTTAGCGACCTCAATAAGAAAGAGCGCAAGCTCGCGTTCATCGCAGCGCTCTCGGATCGTTTCAAGAACGATGCGGTCACGGTGCTCGATCTGACCGGCTTTGCCCTGAGCAAAACCGCCGACTTCGCCAAACTGCTCTTCGGGAGCGCCAAGGCGGCCAAGACCGGGCCGTCGACGCTGATCGTCACGGGCAAGGACGAGAGCGGCGCCGAGGCGCTCGCGCGCGTTGCTCGCAACCTGCAAAAGGTTGCGGTTACCGATACCGGCGCGCTCGACATCAAAGACGTGCTGCGCTACGAGCGCATCATCTTCACCGCGCACGCGTACGAAGCGATCGGCGCGAACGCCACCGCAGGGAAGGCTAAGTAGATGGACGCACGTGATGTGATCCTCTCGCCGCGCATTACCGAGAAATCGATGGCTAATGCGCTCGGTACGCAGTATACGTTCGTCGTGCACTCACAAGCGACCAAGACGCAGATTCGTCACGCGATCGAGCAGATCTTTAGCGTGAACGTGATGAGCGTGAACACGGTCAACGTGCGCGGCAAGGCCCGCAACTTCGCGCGTCGCGGCAACCGCACCAGCGGTAAGCAGAGCGATTTCAAGAAGGCAATCGTCACTTTGAAGCCCGGCCAGAAGATCGAACTGGGCGGCGTCAACTATTTCGAGCAATAAGATGCCAGTAAAGAAATATCGTCCGACCAGCCCCGGCCGCCGCTTCGTGACCACGATGGATTTTTCGGATCTCTCGAAAGTGGATCCGCAGAAGTCGCTCGTCGAGGTTCGTAAGAAGCATTCGGGCCGCAATAACAATGGGCACATTACCGTTCGTCATAAGGGCGGCGGCACGCGCAAGCAGTATCGCATCATCGACTTCAAGCGTTCAAAGGACGGGATCCCGGCCAAGGTCGCGACGGTCGAGTACGATCCGAACCGTAGCTCGCGCATCGCGCTGTTGCATTACAAAGACGGTGAGAAGCGCTACATCCTCGCGCCGCTCGGGCTGAAGGTCGGCGACGTCGTTGAGTCCGGTAGCGCGGCCGACATCAAGCCCGGCAATACGCTTCCGATCAAGAACATCCCGGTGGGTACCGTCATCCACAACATCGAGCTGCGTCCCGGTCAGGGTGGCAAACTCGTGCGTTCGGCCGGCGTCTCCGCGCAGCTCATGGCCAAGGAAGACGAATATTCGCAAGTGCGCATGCCCTCGGGCGAAGTGCGCAAGATTCACATCGAGTGCCGCGCGACGATCGGCCAGCTCGGCAACATCGAGCACGAGAACCAAGTGATCGGTAAAGCCGGCCGCTCGCGCCATCTGGGCAAACGTCCGGCGGTCCGCGGTATCGCGATGAACCCGGTCGACCACCCGCACGGCGGCGGTGAAGCGCGTTCCACCTCGGGACGGCCTCCCACCACACCGTGGGGCCAGATGACCATGGGTAAAAAGACGCGCCGCAACAAGCGCACGACCAAGATGATCGTTCGTAAGCGAGGTTCCAAGTAATGGGTCGCAGCCTTAAGAAGGGCCCCTTCGTCGCAGACCATCTGCTCAAGAAGGTGGAGAAACTCAACGAAACGCGCGAGAAGCGCGTGGTCAAAACGTGGAGCCGCGCATCGACGATCGTGCCTTCGATGGTGGGTCACACGATCGGAGTGCACAACGGCAGAGCGCACGTTCCCGTCTACGTCACGGAAAACATGGTCGGGCACAAGCTCGGCGAGTTCGCGCCTACGCGCAGCTTCCGTGGCCACGGCGGCGATAAGGCGGCGGTGAAGTGATGGCTGGTTCGACAAGTTCGGGACAAGCTCAAGCGCAACAGCAAGCGGTCGCCCATCTCAAGTTCGTGCGCATGGCGCCGCGCAAGCTGCGCCGCGTCGCGGATGCGATTCGCGGCAAAAGCGTGCGGGAAGCGCTCGCCATGCTGCAATTCGCCGGCGTCTACGCCGCCGAGCCGATCGAGAAACTCGTGCGCAGTGCCGTCGCGAACGCCGGCAACAACCACGACATGAACACCGATGAGCTTTTCATCACGCGCATTACGGTCGACGGCGGTCCCGGTGGCCGGTTTACCAAACGCCTGGATCCGCGTGCTCAAGGGCGCGCGTACTTCAAGCGCAAGCGTCTCTCGCACGTAACGGTCGTCGTGAGCGAAACGCCCCCGGTGAAAAAGCGCAAGGTGCGCGCCGGCGCGTCGGTTTCGACCAAACGCACGCCGGTTCGTCGCGCGACTTCTAAACGTACTGCGAAAGCTGCGGAGGCAACCGCCTAACCTATGGGTCAGAAAATTCATCCGGTCGGGCTTCGCCTGGGCATCACGCGTACGTGGGACAGCCGTTGGTTCGAGAAAAAGCATTACATCGACTGGCTTCACGAAGACGTCAAGATTCGGCAGTTCTTCAATAAGTGGATGCGTTCGGCTGCGATCAGCAAGATCGAGATCGAACGCCGTGCCAATCAGGCGCGCGTGATCGTCAACACCGCCAAGCCCGGTATCATCATCGGCAAGCGTGGCGTCGGCATCGAAGAGATCCGTAAGAACCTCGAAAAACTGACCGGCAAGAACGTGCAAGTCAACGTGATGGAGATCAAGCATCCCGAGCTCGACGCGCGTCTGGTCGGCCAGAACATCGTGGATCAGCTCGAGAAGCGGATCGCGTTCCGCCGCGCCATGAAGCAGGCGATCATGCGGACCATGAAGGCCGGCGCGCGCGGCGTGAAGGTGCAAGTTTCCGGTCGTCTCGGCGGCGCGGAGATCGCGCGCACCGAGCGCAACGCCGACGGCAAGGTGCCGTTGCACACGCTGCGCGCCGACATCGACTACGCGCACGTTGAAGCGTTCACCACGTTCGGCCGTATCGGCGTGAAGGTGTGGATCTATCGCGGCGAGGTTCTTCCGGATCAGCCGCGTCAAAGCAACACCGTCGATCGTGCCGAGCGTCAGGGCGGATTCCGCGATCGCCGCGAGCGCGGCGGACGCGGGCGTGGACGCGGCGCCGCACCGGGCGCACCGGGCGTGCGGCCGAACGGAGCGCCGGGAACTTCCGGCGAGTCCGCAGTCGAGCCGGTCGTCGTCGACGGCGACTCGATGATCAATGAAGTGGCCAACGCTCCGTATGAAGGCGGCGCGCCGGTGGCCGAGGGGAGTGCAGAGTAAATGTTGACGCCTAAACGAGTAAAGTGGCGTAAAGTGCAGCGCGGTCGCATGACCGGGCGTGCTTCTCGCGGGAGCACCCTCACGTTCGGCGAGTTCGGATTGCAAGCGATGGAGCCGTGCTGGATGACCAATCGCCAAATCGAAGCCGCACGTATTGCAATGACGCGTCACATCAAACGCGGCGGTAAGGTGTGGATCAAGGTCTTCCCCGACAAGCCCGTCACGAAGAAGCCTGCTGAAGTCCGCATGGGCGCCGGCAAAGGTAACCCGGAGTTCTGGGTTGCCGTGGTGCGTCCCGGACGCGTGCTCTTCGAGCTTTCCGGCGTCGAACCGACGGTCGCGAAGGAAGCGCTTCGTCTTGCAGCTTCCAAGCTTCCGATCGAAACGAAGCTGGTTTCGCGCGAGGAGGCGGCGTCATGAAGCAGGGCGAGTTGAACGAACTGCGCGGCCTCACGGTTGACGAACTCAAGCAAAAGGCGCGCGACACCAAGTCAGAGCTCTTCAATCTGCGCTTCGCGCTTCGCACCGGGCATCTGACCGATTTCAGCAAGATCAAGGCGATGCGCCGCGCGTACGCCCAGATTCAGACCGTCATTTCCGAGAAGCGGATGGCCGAGGAGCAGCATGGAGCAGCATAACGTCAGAGCGGCACGCCGCGTGAAACAGGGTCGAGTGGCCTCGGATAAGATGGACAAGACGATCGTCGTCGTGACGGAGACGCGCGTGCCGCACCCGACGTACGGCAAGATCGTGCGCAAGTCGACGCGCTTTAAGGCGCATGACGAGCAGAACGAAGCCAAGATTGGCGACATCGTTCGTATTATGGAATGCCGGCCGCTTTCGCGCGATAAGCGCTGGCGTCTGGTCGAAATCGTCGAGCGAGCAAAGTAAGAACCATGATTCAACAAGAGACGCGGCTCAAAGTAGCCGACAATAGCGGAGCACGGGAGCTGCTGGTGATTCACATCAGCGGTGGGAGCCGTCACGCCTACGCGCACGTCGGCGACATCGTCGTCGGCACCGTGAAGAGCGCGATCCCCGGCGCAGCCGTGAAAAAGGGACAAGTCGTGAAAGCGGTGATCGTTCGCACGTCGGCGCCTATCCGCCGTGCCGACGGGTCGGTGGTGCGCTGCGACGACAACGCTTGCGTCATCATCAAGGGCGAAAAGGACAACCTCGATCCGCGCGGCACGCGCGTGTTCGGACCGGTCATGCGCGAACTGCGCGACCGCGGGTTCCTCAAGATCGCCTCGCTGGCACCGGAGGTGCTCTAACATGGCCGTAAAGCTCAATATCCTCAAGGGTGATACCGTGATGATCCGTCGCGGCAAAGAAAAAGGAAAGCGTGGCGTGGTCAAGGCGGTCTTCGCCGATAACGGCCAGGCAACCGTGGAAGGGCTCAATATCGTCAAGCGCCATACCAAGGCCGGCCAAGAGCGCGGGAACATGGGTTCTTCGCAAAGCGGCGGCATCATCGAGAAGGAAGCGCCGCTTCCTCTCTCGGCGCTCCAGTACGTTTGCGAGAAATGCAAAACGCCGACGCGTCTTCGTCGCGGCCTCACGGCCGACGGCGTGGCCCATCGCGTGTGCGTGAAGTGCGGCGAGCCGGCTCGCGAGTCGGCGAAGGGGGCGTAAGCGATGGCAACGCGTTTGAAAGAAAAATATCAGGGCTCGGTGCGCAAGGCGCTGCAGGAGAAGTTCGGCTACAAGAACGTCGAGCAGATCCCCAAGCTCGAGAAGGTCGTCGTGAACATGAGCGTGGGCGATGCCATCGCCAACGCCAAGGCGCTCGACTTGGCCGTCGCCGAGCTGACGCAGATCACCGGTCAAAAGCCGATCATAACCAAAGCGAAGAAGTCGATCGCGGCGTTCAAGCTGCGCGAAGGCATGAACATCGGCGCCAAGGTTACGCTCCGCGGCGACCGGATGTACATCTTCCTCGATAAGCTCTTCAATATCGTACTTCCGCGCATTCGCGACTTCCGCGGCCTGCCGCCGAAGTCGTTCGACGGGCGCGGCAACTACAATCTGGGCTTGCGCGAGCAGCTTGTCTTCCCGGAGATCAACTTCGATAAGGTAGACAAGGCGCGCGGCATGGACATTACGATCGTCACGACGGCAAAGTCGGACGAAGAGGCGTCGGAGTTCCTCACCGCCATGGGACTCCCGCTGCAGAAAGGTCGGAACTAATGGCAAAGACGAGCATGATCGTGAAGTCGCAGCGGACGCCGAAATTCGGCGTGCGCGCGCACAATCGTTGCAAGATCTGTGGACGGCCGCGCGGCTATCTTCGGAAGTTTGCCATGTGCCGTATCTGCTTCCGCGAGAACGCGCACAAAGGCGTCGTTCCCGGCGTGACCAAGGCGTCGTGGTAAGGAGAGCATGAAATAATGGCTGCTGTTACCGATCCCGTCGCGGACCTCCTGACACGCATTCGCAATGCGAACACCGCCAACCACAAGTTGGTCGACGTTCCGGCGTCGCGTGTGAAGGCGGCGATTGCCCAAATCCTCAAGGACGAGGGCTTCATCGAGGACGTCGAGCGCGTGAACGAAGGTCCGCAAGGCACGCTTCGCATTCGTCTCAAGTACGGCCCGGAGAAAGAAAAAGTCATCACCGGCCTGCGCCGCATCTCGCGTCCGGGCTTGCGCGTATACACGGGCAAGACCGAGATTCCGCGCGTGCTCGGCGGGTTTGGCTTGGTTATCATCTCGACCTCGCAAGGCATCATGTCCGGCAAGCGAGCCAAAAAGCTCGGCGTCGGCGGTGAAGTCTTGGCGTACGTCTGGTAAGGAAACAAAGCAATGTCGCGCATTGGTAAACTGCCGGTTGCCGTTCCCAGCGGCGTCAACGTGACGCTGGGCGAGGGCGAGGTGGTCGTCAAAGGGCCCAAGGGCGAGCTGCGTCAGAGCATTATGACGCAAGTCGTCGAGGTCAAGCTCGAAAACGGAAAAGTGGTCGTCGAACGCAAGGGCGATGCAAAACCGCAGCGCTCGGCGCACGGTTTGACGCGCACC
Organism: Alphaproteobacteria bacterium; assembly: GCA_035523815.1. Taxonomy (GTDB): domain Bacteria; phylum Vulcanimicrobiota; class Vulcanimicrobiia; order Vulcanimicrobiales; family Vulcanimicrobiaceae; genus Aquilonibacter. The sequence continues at coordinate 1,787 of DATKPZ010000062.1, read as the reverse complement.
CTGATCTCGAACATGGTCGAGGGCGTGAGCAAAGGCTTCCGCAAGAGCCTGGAGATTCAGGGCGTCGGTTATCGCGCTGCGAAAGCGGGCGAGAAGCTGAACCTCAGCCTGGGTTACTCGCATCCGGTCGTATTCGAAGCGCCCAAGGGCATCTCGCTCTCGGTCGAAGGCCAGAACAAAATTCACGTCGACGGTATCGACAAACAGCAGGTCGGTCAGGTCGCTGCGAAGATCCGCTCGCTGCGCGCGCCGGAGCCGTACAAGGGCAAAGGCATTCGCTACGAGGGCGAAGTCATTCGCAAGAAGCTCGGTAAAGCCGGAAAGGCAGGAAAGAAGTAAATGGCGCGCATCTCCAAAGATGACTCGCGTCGCGCACGTCATCAGCGCCTTCGCAAGAAGCTTGCCGGCACGAACGACTGTCCGCGCCTGATGGTGCGGCGCACGCTGCATCACATCTACGCGACGCTCGTCGACGACGCCAAGGGGCACACGCTCGTGGCGGCTTCGACGCGCGACAAATCGGTCAGTGAGCCGCTCGGCTCGAAGACCAATCTCGATGCGGCCAAAGCCGTGGGCGCAGCGATTGCGGCCAAGGCTAAAGCGGCGGGAATCACCGACGTCGTGTTCGATCGCGGCGGATACAAATATCACGGACGAGTCCAAGCGCTCGCGGATGCGGCGCGTGAAGCGGGGCTGAACTTCTAATGAATTATCGTGGTGGTCGCGATCGCGACAACAGTGGATTCGAAGAGACCGTCGTGCGCGTCAATCGCGTCGCGAAGGTCGTCAAGGGCGGTAAGCGGTTTAGCTTCAGTGCGCTCGTCGTGGTCGGCGATCGCAAGGGCAAGGTCGGGTTTGCCATCGGCAAGGCGGGCGAAGTGCCCGAAGCGATTCGTAAAGCCGTCGAGCAGGCGAAAAAGAACCTCGTGACCGTCCCGATGGTTGAGAAGACCATTCCGCACGTCGTGAACATGACGGTCGGATCGGCGAAAGTAATGCTCAAACCGGCGGCTCCGGGTACCGGCGTCATCGCCGGCGGCTCGATGCGCGCGGTGCTCGAGCTTGCGGGCATTCACGACATCCTGTGCAAGTCGCTCGGTTCGAACAACCCGATCAACGTGGTTCTCGCGACGATCGAAGGTTTGCGTTCGCTCACGACGGCCGATAAAGTCGCCGCGCTCCGCGGAAAGACAAAGAAGGAAATCTTCGCCGCGTAACTCGGCGAGAGAAAGAATCATGGCAGAGAAAAAGACGACGGCGAAAAAAAGCAGCGCTAGTGCAAAGTCCAGCACGAAGGCGGCTGCTGCCAAAAAGTCGGCCCCTAAAGCGGCCGCAAAAAAGACGGTCGCTGCCAAAGCGGCTGCCCCCAAAGCGACCGCTCCCAAGGCGGCCGCTGCCAAGAGCAGCGTAGCCGTGAGCGCGGGTGCATTCGCGACCGCGAGCGGCGCGGTGCTCAAGCTCGGTGCGCTCAAGCCGGCGAAGGGCTCGTGGCCCAAGCGCCAGCGCATCGGCCGCGGACACGGCTCGGGCATGGTCAAGACCGGCGGCGAAGGCGGCAAAGGTCAGACCGTGCGTTCGGGCGGCGGCAAGGGCCCCGCGTTCGAAGGCGGTCAGACGCCGTGGGCGCGTCGTCTTCCGCACAAGCGCGGCTACTCGCAAAAGGCGCGCGACATCGGGCACTTCCGGGCGCGTTACGCCGTGGTAAACCTGCATCAGCTCAGCGCCTGGGACCCCAGCGTCGAGGTCTCGCCCGATTCGCTCAAAGAGCGCGGCGTGCTCAGCTCGGC
>DATKPZ010000061.1:0-3310 GCA_035523815.1 Alphaproteobacteria bacterium | reverse complement strand
CTTCACCGACATCACGTACGACCAGGTCGCGCAAGCGGAAAAGGCCGCGGGCATCGCGGTCGCCGGTGTTCGGCGCAACGAGATCGACACGGTCGAATTGCAGACGCAGCACCTTGCCGACCTCAATGTGCGCCGAGCGATTGCGATGGCGATCGACCGGACGGCCATCGCGCGCACGATCTATCACGGGTACAGCCCGCTCGCCACCACCGAAATCCCGACCCTCTTTCCGCAGCACGACCCAACGATCGCCGCGCCGAAGTACGATCCCGTCCGTGCGCGGGAGCTCCTTGCGGGCCGGCACGTCAGCGCGCGCATCACCTTCAACCTCTCGGAGAACGTGTACAAATCGGTGGCGACGGTCATTCAAGAAAACTTGCGCGCGGTCGGCATCGATGCGACCCAGGAGGGCGCGACGCCGAGCCTGCTCTACGCGCCGCCCGCGATGGGCGGGATTCTCTACGACGGGAAATTCGATCTCGACGTCGGCGGCTGGTACGGCGGACTCGATCCGGAGGCCTCGGAGCCGTGGATCTGCGCGAATCGCGCGCCGAATGGTCCGAACGTCGCGCGCTGGTGCGACGCCCCCTATGATGCGGCCTTTGCCGCGCAACAGCGTACCCTGGATCCGGTGCAGCGGACCCGGCAGTTTTGGATCATGCAGCAGCGCGTCGCCGCGCAAGTTCCGGTGATCTTTCTCGTGGAACGCGAAGAATTTGAAGCGATCAATCCGTCGCTGCACGGCTTCGCACCGAACATGCTCTACAATTTCGGACAGACGCAAGACTGGTCGCTGCCGTGAGTGAGACGATTGCGGCGCTGGCAACGCCGCCCGGGCGTGGGGCGATCGCCGTCGTGCGCGTGAGCGGACCGCAGGTGCGAACGATTGCGGCGCGGATCGTTCCCTCGACGCCGCTGCGTCCGCGCTACGCGCACTATACGAGCATCGTCGACGAGCGAGGTGAGGAAATCGACCGAGGCGTCGCGATCTTCTCGCCGCAGCCGCATAGTTACACCGGCGAAGATACGCTGGAACTGCAGATTCACGGCTCGCCGGTCGTCGCGCGCGAAGTGTTGCGCGCGCTGTTGGCTCTCGGCGCGCGTTTGGCGCAGCCGGGCGAATTCACGCGCCGCGCCTTCATGCACGGAAAGATGGATTTACACGCGGCGGCGGCGGTCGCCGACGTCATCGATGCCGAGACGCGCTCGGCGGCGCGCGCGGCACTGGCCAACCTGGGCGGCGGACTTGCGAGCGAGGTCAACGCGCTGCGCGCGCGGTTGGCGGCGATCGTGGAAGACTGCAGCGGTGCGGTCGATTTTCCCGAGGAAGTGCCCGATCCCGATCGCGCGCGCGTCCTGCGCGAACTCGACGCGATCGTTGCTGAGCTGCACCGGTTGCAACGCGACGGTGAAGTGGGACGACTCGTGCGCGAAGGCGTGACGGTCGCGATCGTCGGGCCGCCGAACGCGGGGAAATCCTCGCTTCTGAACGCGCTGCTCGGCGAAGAGCGCGCGATCGTCTCGGAGATACCGGGGACGACGCGCGACACCATCGAGGAATCGATCGCGATCGACGGCGTGCGCGTGCGTCTGGTCGACACCGCCGGCATCCGCGAGCACGCCGATCGCCTGGAAGCGGCGGGGATCGAGCGCTCGCGGCGCGCGCTCGACGCCGCGCGCGTCGCCCTGGTCGTACTCGATGGTTCCGCGCCGCTCTCCGATGCGGCGCGCGCACTGCTTGCCCAGACCAGGGCCGGCGAGCGCGTCGTCTTCTTCAACAAGGCGGATGTCGGGGAGATGGGCGCCCGCGAGGCGGCGATCGACGATGCGATCAGCGGCAGCGTCTACGAGCCCGGGACGATTCGCGCGATCCAAGCGGCGCTGGCGCGCGTGGGCTGGGGCGGCGCGCGGCCGGACCTCGAACGCCCGCACTTAGCCTCGGTCCGGGAGTTCGACGCGGCGGGCGCCGCGGTGCGCGCGCTCGACGCCGCGCGCGAGACCCTGCGGGCCGAGGAACCCGTCGACTTGATCGTCGGCGACCTGCAGGAGGCCTATGCCGCGCTCGGGCACGTCACCGGGGACGTCGCTGCCGAGGACGTGCTGAGCGGCGTCTTCAGCCGATTCTGCATCGGTAAGTAAGGAGAACGACATGCTTGGAGTGTTAGCGCGCAACTGGTGGGCGTTGCTGATCCGCGGCATCGCCGCCGTCATCTTTGGTCTTCTGGCATTCTTCTGGCCCGGCGCCGCCGGCGTCGCGTTGATCTTCGTGTTCGGCGCGTATGCCTTTATCGACGGTGTCTTCGCACTAGTCGCCTCGATTCGCGCCGCCGAAGCGCACCAGCGCTGGATTGCCTTTGCGATCGAAGGCATCATCGGCCTGATCATCGCGGCGATCGTCGTCTTCTATCCGGGTCTAGCGGGTCTCGCACTCTACTTCACGATTGCCGCGTGGGCGATTTTGACCGGAATCCTCGAGCTCGTCGGGGCCTTCCAGCTGCGCGCGCTGATCCCCAACGAGTGGATGCTGATCCTCGGCGGGGTCCTTTCGATCGCCTTCGGCGTCTTGCTCTACGTGTTCCCGATGGTCGGCATCCTGACCGTGATCTACCTCATCGGGTTCTACGCGGTGCTCTTCGGGATCGTGATGATCGCGTTCTCGTTCCGGCTCCGCGCGCACGCGACTTAGCCCGGGCCGCCTCCCGGCGTGCCGCAGTGATAGTCGAGCGTCATGCTGCAGGCCTTCATCGTCAGCACCGTCGTCCGATTTGGGGCGAGCGTGATTTTGAAGGTCTGCTGCGGTACGTCGTTCGACTCGATGGTCAGCGTATAGGGCCCCGGAACCAGGCCCTTGAGGGTGAAGTGCCCGTGGGCGTCGCTCGTCGCCTGAGCGCTGCTCGGCCCGGCGGCGTGGACGTGAACTTTGGTTAGAGGCTGGCCGGTGGTTTGATCGACCAACGTGCCCGAGAAGGTGGCCAAGGCGAGCGCGAGGCTCGCGAGCGCGCGAGTGTAGGCGATAGACATATCTGCTAGACTAGCAGATTGTGAATGGTGCGCGCAGCGATGACGCCGGAGTCATTGTGGTCGGCGGTGGTCATGGGGGGGTCGAAGCCGCCTTGGCTTCCGCGCGTCTGGGCGTCCCGACCGTGCTGGTCACGGGCGATCCCAAGAAGATCTGCACGTTGCCGTGCAATCCGTCGATCGGCGGCAGCGCGAAAGGCCAGCTCGTGCGCGAGATCGACGCGCTGGGCGGCGCGATGGCGCGCATGGCCGATCGATGCAGCCTGCACGCACGGTTTTTGAACGAGAGCAA
>DATKPZ010000060.1:0-3095 GCA_035523815.1 Alphaproteobacteria bacterium | reverse complement strand
CGAAAAACCGGTGCCGCAGCCCGGCCCAAACGATGCGATTATCAAAACGACCCATGCGCTCATCTGCACGTCGGACTCGCATACCGTGCGTGGCGCCATCGGGCCCCGCGAAGGCCTGACTCTCGGCCACGAGGCGGTCGGTATCGTGCACGCTCTCGGCTCGCAAGTACGCAAATTCAAACTGGGCGACCGCGTGGTCGTCGGCGCGATCACGCCCGACTGGGGTTCCGAGGAAGCGCAAAACGGCTACTCGTCGCAATCTGGCGGCGCGCTCGCCGGCTGGAAATTCGCCAACGTGAAAGACGGTGTATTCGCCGAGTACTTCCACGTCAACGAAGCCGACGCGAACATGGCGCTGATCCCCGCGAGCGTTGCCTCAGAGCAGGCGGTGTATTGCGCCGATATGCTCTCGACCGGTTTCGTAGGCGCCGAGCACGGCGCGATTCCGATCGGCGGTACGGTTGCGATCTTCGCACAGGGACCGGTTGGCTTGATGGCTACGGTCGGCGCGAAGCTTCGCGGCGCCGGCCTGATCATCGCCGTGGAAACCGATCCCAAGCGCGCGCGGCTCGCACGCGAATACGGCGCGCATGTCGTCGTCGATTTCAAGAAAGAAGATCCGGTAGAGCGCATTCTCGCGCTCAGCGGCGGCGGCGTCGACACGGCGATCGAAGCGCTCGGAGCGCAGCAAACCTTCGAGTGGTGCGTTGACGTGACCAAACCAGGCGGCACCATCTCCAACGTCGGGTATCACGGCGAAGGCGAGTACGTAGACATTCCCCGCACCGCGTGGGGCGTAGGCATGGCGGACAAGACGATTCGCACCGGCCTTTGTCCGGGAGGAAGCTTGCGCATGGAGCGCCTTCTGCGACTGCTCGAGCAAGGCGCCGTCGATCCGACGAAGATGACGACGCACACGTTCGATTTTCAAGACATGCCCAAAGCTTTCGACATCATGGATCGCAAGCTCGACGGCGTGCTCAAACCACTGATTCTCTTCAAGTAGCTCTGGAAAACCAAAGGAGATACTCGTGACTACGGCAACCCAAACACGCGACCTTTTCCAAGATGCAATTTCGTTCGTTCGAGAACAAAATTGCCTCAAGGCGCGCTACGATAACTTCATCGGCGGAAAATTCGTGCCGCCGGCCGAAGGACGATACTTTACCGACACCAGTCCGATCAACGGTCTCCCGCTCGCCGAGTTCGCGCGGTCGAGTCCTAAGGATATCGAGCTCGCGCTCGACGCGGCCCACGCCGCAAGGCGTGCGTGGGGAAAGACCTCGCCGGCCCAGCGCGCCGCGGTGCTCAACGCCATCGCCGATCGGATCGACGCGAATCTCCAAGTCCTGGCTCGCGTCGAGACGATGGACAATGGAAAGCCGATTCGCGAAACACTCGCTGCCGACGTCCCGCTCGCGGCCGATCACTTTCGCTACTTCGCGTCGTGTCTGCGCGCCGAAGAGGGAGCGCTCACGCAACTCGACGAGGAAACCGTCGCCTACCATTTCCGCGAGCCGCTCGGCGTCGTGGCGCAGATCATCCCCTGGAACTTTCCGCTGTTGATGGCGGCCTGGAAGCTCTGCCCGGCCCTTGCCGCCGGCAACTGCGTCGTGCTCAAGCCGGCCTCTGAGACGCCCTTCAGCGTGATGGTGCTGATGCAATTGATCGCCGACGTCGTGCCGCCCGGCGTGATCAACGTCGTCAACGGCAAGGGTTCGGAGATCGGCGAGGCGCTTGCCGCAAACCCGCGAATCGCGAAAGTCGCATTCACCGGCGAAACGACGACCGGACGGCTGATCATGCAGTACGCGTCGCAGAATCTGATTCCGATGACGCTGGAACTCGGTGGGAAATCACCCAACATCTTCCTTGCCGACGTGATGGATGCGGACGACGCATACCTCGACAAGGCGCTCGAGGGCTTTACCCTCTTCGCCTTCAACAAGGGCGAAGTGTGCACGTGTCCGTCACGCGCCTTGATTGCCGAATCGATCTACGATCGCTTTATCGACCTTGCGATCAAGCGCGTCGAAAAGATCAAAGTGGGCAATCCGCTCGATCCCGCCACGATGATGGGGCCGCAAAACTCCAAAGATCAAATCGAAAAGATTCTGCGCTACATCGACATCGGCAAACAAGAAGGCGCGAAATGCCTCACCGGTGGCGGACGCGCGCAGGTTCCCGACGAGATCAAAAACGGATACTACGTGAAGCCGACGGTCTTCGCCGGCAATAACAAGATGCGTATCTTCCAAGAAGAGATCTTCGGACCCGTGCTCTCGGTTACCACGTTCAAGGACGTCGACGAGGCGATCGACATCGGCAACGATACCCTCTATGGACTTGGCGCCGGCGTCTGGAGCCGCAACGGCACGAATGCCTATCGGGTGGGTCGCGAGATCCAAGCCGGTCGCGTGTGGACCAACTGCTACCACCTCTATCCGGCGGGAGCGGCCTTCGGCGGCTACAAGCAATCGGGCTTCGGCCGCGAGACGTACAAGTCGGATCTGGAAGCCTATCAGCAAACCAAGAACTTGCTGGTGAGCTATAGCGACAAGGCGCTGGGGTTCTTCTAGTGCCCGAGCGGGTCGTGTTCACGCCTCGCGCCGTTGCGCTCGTGCAGCGGCTCAAGGCGTGTTACGGCCCGCTGCTCTTTCATCAATCCGGCGGTTGCTGCGAGGGCAGCGCCCCGATGTGTTACAAGCGAGGCGACTTTCGGGTCGGCGCGAATGACGTCTTGCTCGGCACGATCGAAGATACGCCGTTTTATATCGGCGGCGAGCAGCTCAAGCAGTGGGGTGAGCACATGCAGTTCATCATTGATGCCACGCCGTCGCACAGCGATAGCTTTTCGCTCGAGACGCGAGACGACATGCGCTTTACGACCGGGGCCCGCTCCTTCTGATGCGAGCGATGGTGCTCGAACGGCCGGCGGCGATCGAGGCGAGTCCGCTGGTTTTGCGCGACGTCGACCCTCCGGCGCCGGCGCAGGACGAACTCCTCGTGCGGGTCCGGACGTGCGGGGTCTGTCGCACCGATCTGCACGTCACCGAAGGCGAGTTGCCGCCGAAGCACCCGCGCATCATTCCCGG
>DATKPZ010000059.1:0-3297 GCA_035523815.1 Alphaproteobacteria bacterium | reverse complement strand
AGCGCGAATTTTGCCACATATTCGATGACCACGGCAGCCGGATAGAAGATCACCTGCGAGAGCAGCGTCCCGACGATCGCCGTTACCGAGAGATAGAACACCATCGACCGAACCTCCTCGATGGTCCGTCGCCCGTGAATTGCCTGATCGGTGATCATGGACGACGTCGGGTCGACAAAAAGGGTGAACGAGATCGTACCGATGCCGTTGATCACGCCGGACAGATTGGATGCCGTGCGCGAGGCCGCCGGGTCGAGGACCGATGCGAGAAACGCTGCCGGCACGCCGATGGCGTAAATGCCGGTGACGATCACGTTGAACACGAGCAGTCGACGAGGGACTGCCCGCCAATCGAAACTGCGAATCTGTTCCCACGAGGGTAGATGCTCGGAGCGAATGACGTCGATGACGTTCTTGGGCTTGAGCAACTGCGCGAGCGAGTGAGGGACCGATCCCCGAACTTCGAACGAATGCACCCCACGGCGAAATAAATAGGTAAACATCGGCAAGAGGAGTGCGAAGACGACCATCCCCGCCGTTCCTGCGAGAATGATAAGCCGCAACTGAACGTTGTAGGTTGATTGCCACTGCGCGACGAGAACGGGGTCGTGCCGATAGGCGATGACCGCGTTGCCGGCCGCGTCGGCTAGCGGCGCGATAAAAAACACCGAGAAAAGCGTCGCGAGCCGTCCGACCGTGGTGAATAGATTGAAGAGCGAGATCGACGTCGCGATGCGTTTCGTCTGCACGCCGGCGAGTCGCGCGGCGTATGCACCGATCGTGACGCCCTGCACGATAAAGGTGATCACCATGGCGCCGATCAGGCGGCCCGACCAAATCTCGGGTTCGTGCACCATCACGATCCGCAAAAAGCGGATGAAGGGGTCGTCTTAGGCGGCGTCACGATTCCATTCGATCGACGCTTCGTCTACCGGTCCGAGGATGCATAAGCCCAGTTGATCCTCGGCAAAGAGATCGTGCGCGAGTTCGACGATCTCGGGCGCGCTGACCTCGTCGATGCGTTCTTCGATCTCCTCGGGCGTCATCTGCCGGCCGAGCGCGAACTCGTTCCGGCCCAGACGAATCATCCGGCTCGACGTCGACTCGAGCGAGAGGGTCAGGTTCCCTTTGATGTGCTCTTTGGCCAGCCGCAGTTCGCTCTCGCCGATCGCGACGTTGCGCAGCGAGGCAAGCTGCTCGGAGATGACGTCGATGCAGGGTTGCACGTTTTCGGCCGACGTCCCCGCATAGATACCGAATAGCCCTGCCGCGCGATACGCGGCCTGAAACGAATACACGGTGTAGACGAGGCCGCGCTTCTCGCGAATCTCCTGAAATAGCCGGCTCGACATTCCGCCGCCGAGGACGGTATCGAGCACGGAGAGCGCAAAGCGCCGGTCGTCGCGCACGTTCAGTCCACGCGACCCGAGAACGACGTACGCCTGCTCGCTATCTTTTTGCCGCACCAACGCCGCAGGGGTCGTGCGCGGCGCGTCCGGCTCAAAGCTTTCGCTCTTGCCCGTAAACGGTGCAAAGCACTCGGCCACCAACTCCACGAAGTGCTCGTGCTCCACGTTGCCGGCCGCTGCGACGATCACGGAGTCCGGAGCGTAGTGCCGCGCCATGTGCGCGCGCAGATCCGCGGGGGTGACGCGGGTCACGGTATCGACGAATCCGATGGTCGGCTCGCCTAGATTCGAGCCGCTCCACATCGTCTGCAGGAACAGATCGTGGATCATCTCGTCGGGCGAGTCATCGTACATCTTGATTTCTTCGAGCACGACTTTCTGCTCTTTGGCAAGCTCGTGCGCGTCGAACTGCGAGTGCAAAAACATGTCCGAGAGCACGTCGAGCGCGAGCGGCACGTGCCGGTCGATCACTTTGGCGTAGTAGCAGGTCGCTTCTTTATCGGTGAAGGCGTTGAGGCTGCCGCCCACGCCGTCCATCGTTTCGGCGATCTCTCGGGCGCTGCGGCGCTGGGTGCCCTTGAAGAGCATATGCTCGACCAGATGGGAGATGCCGCGCTGCTCGCGACGCTCCAGTGAGGAGCCCACGTCGGCCCAGATCCCCAGGCTTGCCGAGCGAACGGCAGGCATGCTCTCGGTGAGCACGCGCAGACCATTAGCCAGCGTCGTCTTCTTATACACCGCTCAACTCTTCGTGAAAGCGCTCTGCGCCCATTCCTGATCCAGAAAGACGCTCGTCCCGCTGCGAAGACGCGCGGCGAGCTCGGCGCTCTGGCGCCGGGCTACGCTGATCGTGAAGACCGTACGCGTGGTCGGGACGGCAAGGTCTCCGCTGACCACGAGGCCCTTCCCGACCGAGATCGGCACGGTGACCCAGAGGTCCACCTCTTCGGCCTGCGGAGCCGCCGCGAAGGCACGCGAGATCACCGCTTCGATCTCGCGATCGAAGTCCGCTCGGCTCAGCGGTTGATGAAATTTCACGCCCGAAATCCGCAATCCGAGCACCACATGGCCGCCCATCTCGTTGGCCAAGACTTGCATCACCTGCGCGGGCCAGGTCGAGTTGAACAATGCCTCGCCGACCGAGGTCGCGATGTCGAGACGGTTCCCCCCGGCACGCGAATGCGCATCGAGATCCGCCACACTCGGTGAGGCGCCGAGCAGTACGACGGCAAGCAAGACGCTAGTAAGATTGCGCAAAGTAGGCCCTCACGACGGCGGGTTCTCCACAGGCAACGCATGGCGCGCCTGCTTCGTTCGCCGGGAGCGGATAGGTGTTGCGCGTCGTCGCGCCGGTCTGCTCTTTGACGTGCTCTTCGCAGTCGGGCCGTGCACACCACGCGATATCGACCATGCCCGCGCGCGAGCGGCATTTTTCGTAGAATTCGTCGCGATCGCTCACGCGGAACGTGTGACTCTCGAGAAACGCCTTGGCTTGATCGAAGAGCGAGAGTTGAATCGCGTCGAGCTGCACGCGCACTTCCTGCGCGAGCTCGGAGATCGGAACGCTTTTCTTTTGCTCGGGATCCCCTTTGGCGCGGTCGCGCCGGACCAGCACGACGGTCTGCGCGTCCACGTCGCGCGGACCGATCTCGATCCGTAGGGGCACGCCGCGCAGGTCCCACTCGGCATACTTCCAGCCCGGCTGCTGATCGCGGTCATCGACTTTTACGCGAAAACCGGCCTCGCGGAGCGACGTTGCGGCTTGGTGGCACGCAGCCACCGCGCGTTCATCGCCCTTACGCACGATCGGCACGAACACCGCTTCGATCGGCGCCATCTTCGGCGGCACGCGCAGCCCGCGGTCGTCGCCGTGCACCATGATCATCGC
>DATKPZ010000058.1:0-4763 GCA_035523815.1 Alphaproteobacteria bacterium | reverse complement strand
TGAAGCGGCGCCGCAGCGCCGCGTTGCGGGCGCTTGCTGCGCCCGGCACACGCATCGTGATCGAAACCCGCACCTTGGCCTTGGCCGGCGTGGCGCCGCTGCTCTTGGGCAGCATGCCTCCAGCGCCCCCGCTACAAGCGGTAAGCAGTATGCTCGCGAGAACGACCCCGACCCAGCGCCGCATGAAACGACCTCCACGCCGGCCGCAAAAAGCGACTAGCGTTGCTAAACTCTTAGCAGTTTAGGGGCTGCCTCCTTCGTCCGATTTTCCCTCCTCGGCGACCGTTGTCGCTTGGTCGATCACCCTGCCGCTGCCCGCGTGGGCGGCAGTCTCTCCTGAGTGCGCGCGAAATCCTGCGCGAGCGCAGGGACGTCTTATAGGTCCGTTTTTCCCACGAGAACGAACGAGAGCCGTGCCAAGCGATGGAACGCCGCATACATCTGCGGATATTCTTGCAGCCATTTGCTGTAAATCGTCAAGATATACGGCGAATCGCCGAACGGCTCGACGATGGCGACGTCGCTTCGGCTCTCATCCAGCTCGCCGGTCTTGTTGGCGACAGGGACACCCGACGGTAAACCCGCCGGGATCTTGTTGCGGTCGGTTTGGCGCAGCATGATATCGATCATCGCTCTGCAGTGTTCCGGCGTGCAGATGGTTTTGGTTCCCTCGCGCGCGCCGCTCGCGATGGCGTAGAGCAGTTTTGCCATGTCGGCCGGCGTCGTCACGTTGTCGTTGTGCTGCACGATGGCTGCAAAGTCGAGAAGGTGCCGCGCGAGCCGCGTCCGGGTCATACCTAGGCGCGCGCCGACCGCGTTGATCGCCGGCATCCCGAAGAAGCTGATGAGATAGTTGCTCGCGGTATTGTCGCTGAGCGTGATCATCGGGACGATCAGCTCGCGCACGCTCAACCGCGCGCCGTCCGGTTGCTGCGACATGAAGTCCGAGCCGCCGATCAGGTCGCTGCGGTGCGTGGTGATGCGCTCGTCCAGCGTTCCCGGCCGGCGTTCTTCCGCGACAAACGCCGTCGTCATGATGAGCATCTTGATCGTCGACGCAGCCGGAAAGACGACGCGCTCGTTGTAGGCGAAGACCGGGGGGCCGTCCGCAAGGGTCCGGCAATAGACGCCCACGACGCCGGGGACGCTATGGGCGATTGCTTCGACCCGCGAATACGTGGAGGCCCGCGCCGTGAACGGATAGGCCGCGAGGGCGCCGCCGCCCAGAAGAAAGGCACGCCGCTTCATGAGCCCGCTCCTTGGTAGTGGCGCAGGCCGGTCCGCCAAAAGAGATACGCGATCGAGACCCAGGCGATACCGATTGCGGGCGTGAGCAGGCCGACCGTCGGATTGAGGTGCAAGCCCGTTTCGGCTTTTTGCAAAAAATAGGTCGCCGGAAAGTAGTTCATGAAAGCGAACGGCAGAAGGAAAGCGAGCACGATCTGCACGCCGCGCGTGTAGATGCTGATCGGATAGCGGGTGAAGTCCTGCTCGAGCGACATCACCACCCAGCGCAGCGTGTCGACCCGCACGAACCAGAACGAGATCGTGGCCACGACGAGCGAGATGCCGAGGTCAATCAGCGAGCCTCCGATCACGACGAGCGGCACGAAAACGACGAAAATCCAGTCGATGTGGACGTGCGCCGTGGCCGTGGCCACGGCCAAGGTCACGATCGCGATCACGATCCCGTCGGGTGAAAGCTGCGCCGGGACGGTCAGCACCTGGAAGAGCGTGTCGAGCGGTCGCACCAGAAAACGGTCGAAACGGCCCTCGCGCACGTAGTCCGGCACGGCAACCACGTTGAAGAAGAGTACGTTGTGGAGTTCGTGCCCCGTCATCCAGAGCGCGTACAAGAAGAACATCTGCCTGAAGTCCCAGCCGTTCATCGACGGAAACTGCTGCATCGTCACGTACAGGGCCGCAAGCGCCACGCCGTGATACACGATGGTGAAAACGAACCACATGATGAAGTTGGCCCGGTATTCGAGCATCGTCAAGAAGTTCACGCGCCAGTACTGCAGGTAGGCTCCGGCCATCGATGAGTCTATTCCCACATTTCGAGCGCGTCCCCGTTCGCGAGCCGTTCCGCCTGGATCTGACCGCCGACGCGCTGCGGCGACTCGCGACGAACACGGTCGACGTCGTAACTCCGGACGGCGCGTATTACCGCGCCTTCGAGACGAGCACCGGCGTCGTCGCGGTACGCGCGATGCAGCTCGAGCCCGCGGTGCTCAGCGTCGAGAGCACCGGTCCCTTCGACGACGGTCTCCCGGCGCTCGTTTCACGCATGTTCGGAACGCAAGTCGATCTGCGAGCCTGGGCGCGGCGCGCCGCGCGCGTAGCCTGGCTCGCGCCGATCGCGCGCGCATTGCTCGGCCTGCGGCCGCCGCGCTATCCCACGTTGTGGGAGGCCTGCGCGTACGCGATCGTCTTTCAGCAGATCAGCATCGTGGCCGCGGCTTCGATCATGCGCCGCGTGGTTGCGCTGCTCGGGTCGCCCATACGAATCGGCGACGTGGAACTCGTGGCGTTTCCGTCGGCAGCCAAGCTGCTTCGCGCCGGCGATGCGCAGCTGCGCAGTGCGGGCCTCTCGGCAAACAAAGTTGCGCACTTGCGCGCCGTGGCGTTAGCGCTCGAGGACGGCGAGCTCACGAGCGAAGAGATCGAGGCGCTTCCGACCGAGCAAGCCGCCGAGCGCCTCGTGCAACTGCGCGGAATCGGTCCCTGGAGCGCCGCGGTCGTGCTCTTGCGCGGCTTTGGGCGATTGGACACCTTCCCCATGCGCGATTCGGGCGTCGCCCGCACGGCCGTCCTTCTTTCGGGCGACCCGGACGTGAATCTTAATGAAGCGCTCGCGCTCTTGGGGCCCGTGCGGGGTATGCTGTATTACCACCTGTTGCTTGGGCGCCTTCGCAACCTTACCCCCGAACGGACGGATTGAAGCACACACTATGAAGACCCTCACCGCTCCCGCCTTCGCGATCCAACATGCAAAGGATCGCGCGTTTTTCGATCACGGCTGGCTCAAGACGTTTCATTCGTTCAGCTTTGCCGACTATTACGACCCGAACAATCAGCATTGGGGAGCGCTGCGCGTCTTCAACGACGATACGGTTGCGGGCGGCGCGGGTTTTCCGACGCATCCGCACCGCGACATGGAAATCGTCACGTACGTTCTGGAAGGAAAGCTTGCACACAAGGACTCGCTCGGCAACGAAGGCATTGTCGGCCCCGGCGGGGTGCAGTTCATGAGCGCGGGTACGGGCGTTCGTCACAGTGAGTACAACGCGGATCCCTCGGCGCCGCTGCACTTCGTGCAGATGTGGGTGGTGCCGGGCAGGATCGGCGAGCCTCCTTCGTACGGACAAATGGATTTCGTGCCCGAGGACCGGACGAACACGTGGCTGCGTATCGTAAGCGGCCAGGCCGGCGTCGACGCGCCGATTCGGATCACTCAAGACGCGACGCTCGCGGTATCGCGGGTCGACGACGGCGATGCGAGCGTGGTGTACGAGTTCGCTCCGCAGCGCTACGGCTTTCTCTTCGTGGCGGACGGCAAGGTCGAAGTCAACGGCGAGGCGCTCCAGAAGGGCGATGCGATCCGCTTCTACGACGTACAGCGGCTCGGGGTCAAGGGCCGCGGCGAACTCGTGCTCTGGGATGTCCCGGGGATCGAATAGCGGACAACCCTCGATTTCGTTCGGATCGGGAAACCGGCGTTACCCACCCTGGATGACGACGCGGCGTTCGGCAGCCTGCCACACGACGGCCGAAAGCCCGCTGAACAGCACGAGCCAGAGCGCCTGCACCCCGAGCGCAACCGCCCATTGCGATGGGGGGATGACGCCGACGTAGATCAGCAGCGGCGTTGAGTACACCGCGGCAAACGGCAGCGCGAAGACGATCGTCCCAAAGATTCCCGGAAAGAACGTGAGTGGAATGATCTGCCCGGAAAGCAGATCCGAGACCCATCGCACGATGAGCTGGATCGCGAACGTTTCGAGCGTCCAGAACGCCACCGAGTTCATCAGGAAGTTGATGAAGAAGTTGACGCAGTAGCCGAGCAAAAATGCAACGCCGAATGCGGCAAGCGTTGCCGGTGCGGGCACGTCGATGTGCACCAGCAGCAGCGCAAAGAGCAGCGAGGGGATCACCAGCACGGCGTGCAGCAGCGTCTGGCCGACGCCGTCGGCGAAGAAGTAGAAGGGCAGGCTGATCGGCTTCATCAAGTCGGTCGCGATGGTGCCCTCGCGCAGCTTCTCCCGGATCAAGCGCGTGCCGTCGACCTCCAAAATCAACGACATCAGCAGCGCGACCGTCGCATACGTGATCATGCTGTGCAGCGGAAGATTGAGCGGGATCGCGTTCTGCGAATAGAGCGCGGTCCAAAGCGAGCGCAACAGGTACACGCGCAGGACCAGCGATCCGACTTCGGTTAGAACTTCGAGACGATAGGTCCCTTCGCGCGCAAAAGCTTTCTTCGCGAATTCGATGTACGGCTCGAGAGTCACTTAGGCTTTTTCTTGAGCGACTCCTGACGCCGATGTTCCATTTCCTGGAGCTCGAGCATCATTGCATCGACGACCGTGTCGACCTGCGTGGTTTGCTGTTTGGGAGGTTCTTCGCCCGAACTGCGGCGTGCCGGCGCCTTGTTCGCGTGCGCGTCGAGTACGACGTCCTGGGCATGCGACTTGCGCAAGAATTGCGCGTAGGCTTGCGCAGCCTTGGCACGCGCGCCGTCTCCGCTGTCGATATTGAAG
>DATKPZ010000057.1:0-2314 GCA_035523815.1 Alphaproteobacteria bacterium | reverse complement strand
TGCTCATCATCTGCGGGGCGCTCGTCGGCGCGAGCGGCACGATTCTCACCGTCGACATGAGCAAAGCCATGAACCGCTCGCTCACCAACGTGCTCTTCAGCGCGTTTGGTTCGGCCGGCGGTTCCGAGCCTGCCGCAGCGGGAAGCGGCGGCCCGCAGAACGTGCGCAGCGTCTCCGCCGACGACGTCGCCGTCATGCTCGCGTACGCGAACAAAGTGATGTTCGTGCCGGGGTACGGGATGGCCGTCGCGCAGGCGCAGCACAGCGTCAAGGCACTCGCCGATCAACTGGAAAAGCGCGGCGTCAAGGTGCTCTATGCGATTCACCCCGTTGCCGGACGCATGCCGGGCCACATGAACGTCTTGCTCGCGGAAGCCAACGTGCCGTACGAGCAGCTCCTTGATCTCGACGATGCCAACAACGAGTTCCCGACGACCGACGTCGCGCTGGTCATCGGAGCGAACGACGTCACCAATCCCGCCGCACGCAACGTAAAAAGCTCGCCGATCTACGGCATGCCGATTCTCGACGTCGACAAAGCCAAGAACGTGATCGTGCTCAAGCGCTCGATGCGTTCGGGTTTTGCCGGCATCGACAATCCGCTCTACGAGCTGCCCAACACCGCGATGCTTTTCGGGGACGCGAAAGCCTCGGTCGACGCGCTCACCGCAGCGGTCAAGGCCTTGTAATGTCGGTGCGGCGCCGCCACATCGAGAGCGGAAGCGTGTGGGAGGGCCGCGTCGGATATTCGCGCGCGGTGCGCATCGGCGACTTCGTATTCGTTTCGGGAACCACGAGCGACGGCCCCGATGCGTACCTGCAGGCCAAGGGCGCGATCGCGCGGATCGAGCAGGCGCTCGAAGAGGCCGGTGCGTCGCTCGA
The DNA here is from genome assembly GCA_035523815.1 of Alphaproteobacteria bacterium. Taxonomy (GTDB): domain Bacteria; phylum Vulcanimicrobiota; class Vulcanimicrobiia; order Vulcanimicrobiales; family Vulcanimicrobiaceae; genus Aquilonibacter. The sequence continues at coordinate 1,432 of DATKPZ010000057.1, read as the reverse complement.
CGACGTCGTGCGCACGCGCATGTACGTGGTCGATATCGACGACTGGGAGATGATCGCGAGGGCGCACCACGAAGCCTTCGCCGACGTGCGTCCGGCAGCGACGATGGTTGAAGTCAAGCGCCTCATCGCGCCGGAACTGCTGGTCGAGATCGAGGTCGACGCGTTCATCGGATGATTCCGTTCCTCGCCTCGGCGGTGCTTGCCGCCGCGATTGCCCCAACCTCGCTCGTCGACCCGTTCGTTGGAACGTCGGGAACGCAAATCGGCGGGCCGATCGACACCTTCCCCGGCGCCGATATGCCATTCGGTATGATTCAATGGAGTCCCGATACGCCGTCGCAAAATGCGGGAGGCGGATACGAGTATACCGACACCACCATCACGGGATTCAGCCTCACGCATCTGAGCGGGCCCGGATGCAGCGTCTTCGGCGACTTCGCGATGTTGCCGGTCGTCGGCAATAAGCAACTCGATCCGGCGACCGGGCAGCCATTTTTGCACGCGGGCGAAATCGCCGCCCCGGGCTATTACGCCGTTACCCTCGGGTCGCCCGCGATTCGTGCCCAGCTCAGCGTAACCGACCGCACCGGACTTGGCGTCTTCACCTTTCCCGCTTCCGCCGAATCATTCGTGCTGGTGAATCCCGCGTCGAATCAGGCCGGCGTGACCGATGCGTCGGTTCGCATCGTGGGCTCGAACGAGATCGAAGCCTCGGCCTCGAGCGGCTTTTTCTGTGGCATGCCCGACCGTTACACCGTGTATTACATCGCCCGTTTCGACCGGCCGTTCGCGGAGTCCGGAACACCGAACGGGGGGCGCGGTCCGCACGGCTGGGGCTGGGTGCGCTTCGATGCGACGCGCAATCCGATCGTGCGCGTGCAGGTCGCGATCTCGTTCGTCGACGCGCAAGGAGCACGCAACAATCTCGCAGCCGAGGCGAAGAGCTGGGACATCGTCGCCGTCCGCAACGCGGCGCTCGCCGCCTGGCAGCGCGCGCTCGGCCGCATCGACGTCAGCGGCGGCAGCTTGAACGAACGGCGCCAATTCTACACCGCGCTCTACCACACGATGCTGCACCCCAACTTGATCAGCGACGTGGACCGGCGCTATCGCGGCTTCGACGGCGCGGTGCATCGCGTGCTCCCCGGTCACGCCGAATACGCAAACTATTCCGATTGGGACATCTACCGCACGGAGATTCCGCTGATCGCACTGCTCGAGCCGTATCGCGTGAGCGATATGCTGCAGTCGCTCGTCGACGCCTACGCGCAAAGCGGGTGGCTCCCGCGTTGGCCGGTGGTCAATCAGCCGAGCAGTGTGATGGGCGGCGATTCGGTCGATCCGGTCATCGCCGGCGGGTACGCCTTCGGCGCGCGCGACTTCGACGTTCGCACGGCGCTGCGCGCGATGATCAAAGGCGCTACCGACACGA
>DATKPZ010000056.1:0-8848 GCA_035523815.1 Alphaproteobacteria bacterium | reverse complement strand
CAGCCACAAGTGGTACGTGTTGGCGAGAATGATTTGGCTGTGCGCGCTGCGGACTTCGTCCGGCGTGAGCGCCTTCACCGTTGCCGCCGTACCGACCGGCATGAAGGTTGGTGTCTCGACGACGCCGTGCGTCAGGCGCAGCGTTCCGCGCCGCGCGTCCCCGTCAGTCGTGCGAAGCGAGAAGATGTCGCGCATCGACGTACTCCGGCGGCAGGTCGGCTTCGAAGAGCATCTCGCGCTCGGTGCGCGGATGGGCGAACGAAAGTTTCCAGGCGTGCAGCGCCTGACCGGGTAAGCTGAAGCGCGCCTCTTCGTGACCGTAGACCGGATCGTTGACGATCGGGTGTCCCATCGCCGCAAGGTGCACGCGAATTTGGTGCGTGCGTCCGGTCCCAAGACGGAAGATTAATTCCGCATGTTTTGGAAAAGCTTCGCGCAGTTCGTAGTGCGTGATCGCCGGCTTGCCGTCCGAGACGATCGCGTATTTCAAGCGGTTATGCGGGTCGCGCCCGATCGGCCCCTCGATCGTGCCGCGCGCGTGCTCCGGCACGCCGTGGACAAGTCCCAGATATTCGCGTTTGATGCGCCGTGCTTTCATCGCGATGCCCAGCGCCGAAAGCGCCTCGGGCGTTTTTGCGACGACCAGCAGTCCCGAGGTGTCGCGGTCGAGCCGGTGCACGAGGCCCGGCCTCAGCGCATCGCCGGGCAGCGTGCCGATATGCGCGAGCAGCGCATTGACCAGCGTGCCGCTGGTCGCGCCGTGCGCGGGATGCGTTACCATGCCCGCGGGCTTGTCGACCACCAGCACATCGTCGTCTTCATAGACGATCGGGATGTCGATCGCTTCGGGTGTTGCTTCGAGCGGTTTGCGCGGGATGATCTCGTAGCTGAGCGCATCGCCGTCCTCGAGCGGATGGCTGCCTTTGACCGCCGCGCCGTTGACGCGCACCGTTCCGCGCTTGACCGCATCGGCGACGAGCGAGCGCGCGGCGCCGGAGAGGCGCGCGACCAGCACGTCCGCGCGCGTTCCCGCCTCGTCAGACGTGACGGCGTGTTCGGAAAACACTGGAGATCAGCAGCAGAACGACGCCGATCGTGATGCACGAGTCGCCAACGTTGAACGTAAAGCGCCAAATCTGCGGAAAGCGGTAGAAATCGATGAAATCGATGACGTAACCGTAGTGCAGGCGATCGACGATATTGCCGATCGCGCCGCCTACGATGAGGCCGAACGCCACGCAAACCAGTCGTGAACGCGCGGCCGCTTCACGAAAACTCCACCAGAAGACGAAGAGCACGATGATTGCGAGCACGACCAGCATCGGTTTGCTGCTGCCGAACATCCCGAAGGCACCATGCGTGTTTGGAATCGGTGCGAGTTCGAGCCAGCCCGGAATCAAAATCTTGTGTCCGCACCAGGGCATGCAGCGCGCGTCGAAATAGAGCTTGGTCGTGATCAGATGCTTCGACCATTGGTCGAGCGCGAAAGCGCCGATCGCAGTGATCGCGATCAACAGGCTTGCGTTAGAGGTTCGGAGCCGGGACAAATTGATAGAACCACCCTGCGACGGAGTAGAAAGCATTGTTGACCAGGACGAGTCCGACCGCGACCAAGAAGAGCCCGGCGCAAAATTCGATCGCCGGAAGGAAGCGCTTGATGCGGTTCAGCACCGGCAGCACCGCGCCGATCGCAACCGCCGTCAGCAAGAACGGAACGGCCAATCCCAGAGAGTAGACCAAGAGCAGCAACGCCGCCTCGGCGTTGTGCTGCTGCGACGCAATGGCGAGAATTCCCGCTAAAATCGGCCCGATACACGGCGACCAGCCGGCCGCAAAGGCGATCCCTACCAGACCCGAGGTCCAGTAGGTGCGCCTCTCGTGTTGCACGTGGATGCGCGTATCGCGCATCAAGACCGGGAGACGAAGCATCCCCATCATGTGCAGCCCCAGGATAACCACGATCACCCCGCCGATCTGCGCGATCAGCAGCCGGTGCGCGTTGAGCGCGCCGCCGAGGGCGCTTGCGGTCAGACCCAGGGTGACGAAAACCAGCGTGAAGCCGATGATGAAGGCGATCGCGTGCCCGATTGCGAGCACTCGCAGGGCTGCGCCGCCTTCCAATCCTTGGAGTTCTTCCAGACTGCTTCCGGTGAGGAGCGAGAGGTAGGCCGGAACCAGCGGGAGGACGCACGGAGAGACGAAGGAAACGAGCCCGGCTAGAAATGCAATACCTACCGAAATGTGCGCCGGTGCCGTCATGCTAAGAACGTTCGCGATGGTGCATTGGTTTAACTATCCGACAAATGTCGACCCCATAGCCATTCACGTGGGTTTCATCAACGTCCACTGGTACGGGATCGCATACCTTGCGGGCTTCGTTTCCGTGTACCTGTGGATGAGCCGTCCCGCGGGCCGGCGCCGTTTGGGGCTTACGCGCGAGCAGATCCAGGACTTCTTATTTTACGCGCTGATCGGCGTTTTGGTCGGCGGCCGCACGTTCTTCGTCATCAATGACATCATCTCCAAGCACGACCTCTCGTACTACACGAGCAATCCGCTCAACGTCATTGCGGTGTGGCAGGGCGGGATGGCCTTCCATGGCGGCATGGTCGGTGTGCTCATCGCCATTTGGCTCTTCGTTCGCAAGCATCCGCAACTCAAATACACCGTGCTCGGCGACGAAGTCGTGGTGCTGCTGCCGATCGGCATCACACTCACGCGCATCGTCAACTTCATCAACGACGAACTGTGGGGCGATCTGTGCGTCCCCGATCGCCCATGGTGCATGACCCCGAACCGCCCCGGCGATCTGGAAATCTGGGGCGCCGGACCGCGTCATCCTGCCCAACTCTACGAAGCGCTGCTCGATATCGTGACGCTGCCGATCCTGATTTTCATCTACAAACGGCGTCCGCCCGACGGCGTCGTGGGATGGAGCTGGTTTTTGATGTACGGCATCACGCGCAGTGTTGCGGAGATGTGGCGCTATGCGGATTTTCATCTCGGTCCGATCACCGGTGGCCAGCTCTATGCGCTGCCGATGATTCCGATTGCGCTGATCGGGCTGTGGTATTGCAACAAGCGCGGGCGGCGCACCGACGTCACGCCGACTGATGCCGCACCAATCGATCCACCAGCGGCTTAGCGCGCTGCGCGCGCAGATCGAGGACGAAGTACGTGCCTGCGGACGCGCCCCGGGCAGCGTGCGCCTTCTCGGCGTGAGCAAGAAGCAGCCGGCCTCGGCCATCGCCGAGGCCGCGGTCGCCGGGCTCGAGGCGATCGGGGAAAACTACGTCCAAGAAGCGGCTGCCAAGTTTCGCGACCCGCTGCTCGCCGCGGTGCACGTGGAGAAGCACTTCATCGGTCACATCCAGACCAACAAGGCCAAAGCCATCGTCGAGCTGTTCGACGTCGTGCAAAGCCTCGATCGCCCGGAGGCCGCTCGTGCCCTGGGCGCGGCGGCGGTACGCTCGGGCCGAGTGCTGCCGGTGTTGCTGCAGCTCAACATCTCCCCGTCCGAGCGTTTCGGGTGCCCGCCGGAGCAGGCGCTCGCGCTGGCCGAACGGATCGCGGCGGAGCCGGGCCTTCGGCTCGAGGGCGTCATGGCCATCGGGCCGCTCGACGAGCGGCGGGACGAAATCCTCGCGGCCTTCGAGCTTGCCGCCAAGACGTTTGCGACCATTGGTGGAAGTACGCTCTCAATCGGCATGTCGGGGGACTGGCGCGAGGCGATTCGCGCGGGCTCGACGATGGTGCGCATCGGCACCGCCCTCTTCGGGGAGCGAAATTAGATGAGCATGTTCAGCAAACTCGGATCGTTTTTCTCGATCCGCGACGAGGACGAGGACCTGTACGAGGACGAGCCGGCGCCGACGGGGCGTGTGGTTCCGCTCTCGAACGCGGGGCGCCGCACCGGGACGGAAGTAAGCGTGTACTCGCCGCGCGGCTTTCAAGACGTCGTCGAAATCGCCGACGCTCTTCGGAACCGCCAAGTCGTCATCATCAACCTGCAGAACGCGGATCGCGCGCTCTTGCAGCGCGTGGTCGACTTCACCTCGGGCGTTGCCTACACCATCGACGGCAAGATTCAAAAGCTCGCCGAAGCGATCTACCTCGTGGTTCCGGCCGGCGTCGTGGTCAACGCGGCGGGATTGCGCGACACGATGATGGGCGACTCCACGCTCGACTTCATGTCGGGACGCGGCTGATCGAAGTTCGATGGAAAAAATCACACCGGTCGACATTCAGCACAAGACCTTCAAGAAGGCGTTGCAGGGGTACGACCGCTCCGAAGTAGATCAATTTCTCGACGACGTGATCGAGACGCTCGAAGACGACGCGCAGCACCGCGCGGCGCTCGAAGCCGAGATTGCCGATCTCAAGGAGCGCATCAGCCATTTCAAGGCGATGGAAGAGTCGCTTCACAACACGCTCGTCCTTGCGCAGCGAACGGCCGACGAAGTCAAGGCCTCCGCGCACAAGGAAGCCGATCTGATTCGCGAACAGGCGCGCCTCGCTGCCGAACGTGAGATCGCCTCGTACAATGACGCCATCGGCGACGTCCGCCGCGAGCACCAGCGCACGATCGAGGCGTCCGAGAAGGCTAAGAGTGAGTTGCGCAGCCTGTTGACGACCCATCTTGCGCTGATCGACGGCACGCACAACACGCTGCAACAGCAGCAGCTCGCGCAAGCGGCAAGCCAAAGCGCGGAGCCGCAACCGAGCACCGATACGACACGGATCGAAGTTTACTAACGCGATCGTGCCCGATATCGCAGTGCTCCCCGGCGACGGGATCGGCGTAGACATCACGCGCGAAGCGGTTCGCGTGCTCGCGCAGGTGCGCCCCGACGTGCGCTGCACCGAAGCGCCGGTCGGCGGCGCCGCGCTCGATCGCGGGCTCCCGCCGCTCCCCGACGACACGCGCGCGCTCTGCGAGCGCAGCGACGCGATTCTTTTCGGAGCCGTGGGGTTGCCGAAGTATGACGGCAAGCCGATGGCGGAGCGCCCGGAAGCGGCGCTCTTTGCGTTGCGCAGCGGCTTCAAGCTCTATGCCAACCTGCGCCCGGTGTGGGTCTTTCCCGGACTCGAAGATGCCTCGTCGCTGCGCCCGGAGCTCGTGCGAGGGCTCGATCTGGTCGTCGTGCGCGAGCTGACCGGCGGTATTTATTTCGGCAAAAAAGAGACGCGGATCGAGAACGGCGTGGAGGTTGCGAGCGACACGATGCTCTACCGCGCGCCCGAGATCGAACGCATCGTGCGCACGGGGTTCGAACTCGCGCGCCGCAGGCGCAAGCATCTGACCTCGGTCGACAAAGAGAACGTGCTCGACACCTCGCGCCTCTGGCGCCGCGTCGTGCTGCGCATCGCGCCCGAGTATCCCGACGTGCATCTAGACCATCTGCTGGTCGACAACGCTGCGATGCAGCTCGTGCGCCGTCCCGCCGACTTCGACGTGATCGTCACCGAGAATATGTTCGGCGACATCCTCTCCGACGAAGCCGCGATCGTGACCGGCTCGATCGGCACGCTGCCAAGCGCAAGTCTGGGTGAACGACGTTCGCCTGGAAAGCAATTCGGTATGTACGAGCCGATCGGCGGCACGGCGCCCGACATCGCGGGAAAAGGCATCGCCAACCCTACGGCCGCGATTCTTTCGGCGGCGCTGCTTCTGCGCTACAGTCTCGACGACGAGACCAATGCGTCACGGATCGAACGCGCGGTGCAGGCGGCCTATGCCGCGGGCAAACGCACCGCCGACGTTGCCGCGGGAGCGCCGGCCCTCTCGACCACGGCGTTCACCGACGCCGTCATCGCGGAGCTGTAGCGTGAGCGAACGCCGCGTGCGCGCGCCGGCGCGCATCGGCCCGACCGGGATGTACGTGCCGCAGCGCGTCTTGACCAACGCGGACTTCGAGAAGATGTTCGAGACGAGCGATGAGTGGATCGTCCAGCGTACCGGGATTCGCACGCGTCACGTGGTGAGCGAGGGCGAATATTCGAGTCATCTCGCGATCGGCGCGATCGACGATCTGCTCGCGCATCATCCGAGCGTGAAGCTGCGCGAGGTCGATTATCTGATCGTGGCCTCGACCACGCCGGATTACGCCTATCCAAGCCTCGCCGCGATGCTGCAAGCGCACTACGACCTGCCCAAGACGGTCGGCGCGCTGGACATCGCGACGGCCTGCGCCGGCTTTGCCTACGGGATCAACCTCGCGTGCGGACTCATTGCAAGCGGCGAGTGCGACCGCGTGCTGGCGATCGCCGCCGACGCCTTGACGCGCAGCGTCGACTACAGCGATCGCTCGACCGCGGTGCTCTTCGGCGACGGCGCCGGTGTAGCGCTGATCGAGCGCAGCGAGGAGCCGCGGATCTTCGGCATGAGCCACGGCTCGGACGGCACGGGCGGCAGGTTTCTGTATCGAACCGGGGTGCGCAGCGAGATCAACGGTGCGATTGACGCGTCGGCGCAGTTGCGCCAAAACGGCCGCGAAGTCTACCGCTGGGTGCTGGAAAACATTCCGGGCGACGTCGAGCGGATTCTCAAACGCTCGGGCTTGACACTTGCGGAGATCGATTGGTTCGTACCGCATAGCGCGAACGAGCGCATGATCGAGGCGTTGTGCAAGCGCATCGGCTTTCCAATCGAGAAAACGCTGCTTTCGGTTACGCAGTACGGGAATACGTCGGCGGTGAGCATTCCGTTGGCCTTGATTCCCGCGCTGCGCGACGGCCGCGTGAAGAGCGGAGATCGCGTGCTGATCGTGGGCTTCGGCGGCGGACTCGTCTCGTCGGGTTGCGTCGCGCTGTTCTAAGCCTTCACGTGCTCCGTGACCCACGTGCGGCCCATGAAGTCGGTCAGCCGGACCGTGAGCAGGGCGTGCTCGTGCGGATGCGCCGCGCTCCAGGCCGCGCGCCAGTCGCGCGAAATCGCGCCCTTGAAACGATCGATGTCGTCGTCACCGGTCGAAATATAGCCATTCGCGTCGATTGAGATATCCAGCCGCGTTCCCTTCGGGTCGAATGCAACGACGATGTCGGGATACTTGGCTTTGAGCGGCGCGAGCACCGTCGTTTCCTTCGCGACGATCTGCTCTTGCGCGGTGGGATGCGGCGAGCACGCCGCGAGCACGGCGAGTGCCGGCAGAATGCCGGCGTGCAACCATAGCTTGGCCATATCGCGTTCACGATTCGTCCACAGTCGCTCGCTACCATGCGCGCATGGACGGAATCGCTTGGGCGTCGAGCGCCATGATCGCGGCGCGGAGCCGGCTGGACATTGCGACCGGGAACCTCGCCAACGTTTCGAGTGACGGCTTTCATGCCGTCGTAGCCCGCGGCCGGCTGACCGGCCACGGCGTGGAGATCGCGCAATCGAGCGCGCCGGGGCAAGGCGTCTTCCGGCATACCGGGCGGCCTTTTGACTTCGCGATCGTGGGCGATGGCGCGTTCCGGCTGCAAGACCACCGCGGCCGCGTTTCCGCGACGCGCGACGGCGCCTTCGAGCGCGACCGCTTCGGGGCGTTGCGTGACGCGCAAGGTCGCGTACTGCTCGGTCTGCATGGGCCGCTGCGCGTTCCGGGCGGCGCAACGATCGACGAACGCGGCCGCGTGCTGCTCGGCGGGAAGCAAATCGACCGTATCGCGGCCGGACGCAATGCGACGCTGCGCAGCGGCTTCCTCGAGACCGCAAATGTCGACGCCATCAGCGAGATGGTCGGCGTGCTTACCTCCCAGCGCTCCTTCGAGAGCGCCGAGAAGACCGTCGCCGCAATCGACGCGGTGCGTCAAAAGAGCAGCAACGACGTCGCGAGGATCAAGTAAGGTGGATCGCGCGCTTTTCGCGGCCGCAAGCGGCATGGCGGCACAGCAACAGAACCTCGACACGATCGCCAACAATCTGGCCAACGCCGGCGTCGTCGGCTTCAAGGGATCGCAGGACGACTTTGCCGCGCTTGCCGGACCGGGCGAGCCCGGAGCGGGGACCGTCCGTATCGGCGAGCATCCGCTCTTTACCGCCGGAAAGCTCGAACGCAGTAACGGGCCATTCGACGTCGCGATCGATGGCGAGGGGTTTTTCCTGGTTACCGACGGCACGCGGCGCGCCTACACGCGCGCCGGGGAGTTTTCACGCGCGGCCGATGGCACGTTACGCAACGCGCAAGGGTGGCGGCTTGCCGGCGTGCACATTCCGGCCGACGCGCGCTCGGCGACGGTTACGCCGGATGGCGCCGTCGTCGTGAGCGGCGCCGGCGGATCACAGACGGTTGCTCACGTTTCGCTCGCGCAGTTCCCCGCGCCGGAGCGACTGCAAAACACCGACGGTGCGCTCTTCACGCAAACGCGTGAATCCGGCGCGCCGCGCTGGATTGCGCCGGGCGGCCCCAGCGGTCCCACGTTACGCTTCGGGATGCTCGAGCAATCCAACGTGTCGATCGTCGAGTCGATGATGCAAATTCTCACCGCGCAACGCGCCTACGAGGCCAACGCGAAGGGCATTCAGGCGGCCGATGAAATGCTGCGGATTGCCAACAACCTGCAACGTGGATAAGCTTGCCGCGCAGCGCGTGGGGACGACCCTCGAAGCGTTGTTCCTGGAAACGGCGCTCAAGCCGCTCGCGCCGGGGTTCGATGCGCTCGGCGGATACGGCCTGGCTGCCCTTGCGCAGTCGATCGCGCAACGTGATCCGTACGGATTCGGGGCGCTGATCGCGGCCAAGCTCGACGGCGATGACTGAGGCGCAGCGTGAGGCGCAGATTCGCGCGCTGCTGCCGCTGGTCAAGCGCATCGCGCGGCGCATTAGCCGGCTCGTGCCGTGTGACTACGACGATCTGGTGGGCGACG
>DATKPZ010000055.1:0-9976 GCA_035523815.1 Alphaproteobacteria bacterium | reverse complement strand
GTCCGCCGCCACGAGCGCTTCGACGAAGAACGCCGCGAGCAGCAAGTCGTTCTGCAGCGAACCGCCTTGAAACGCGGCAAGCGGCATGAACGCGAACGCGAGTGCAAGCGATCCCGCCGCGAAAGGCGTCGCTTCGGCGCTGCGCGCGCGTTCGTACAAGCGCGCCGTGATCAGCATTAGCGCGGCCGCGCCCGCGATCGAAACCGTAAATCGTCCGGCGGCGCCGATGAACCCGGCGGCGAGCAGTTCCGAACCGCCCGGATAGTACCAATACGGCGCGCGCGACGTCCACAGCGTGTGATCCTGAACCCACGCGAGCGCGTTCGGAACGTGGTAGAGCAGCGAATCGCCGTCGGTGGGCGGACGGGCGAGCGGTGCCCACAGCACGAGCGCGAGCAGCGCAAGGGTCGCGTACAATCCGAAGTCGTGCGCGATCGAAGGGCGGCGCCGGCGAAGGCGCAGGGCGACCAGTGTCGCCGCGGCGATCCACAGCGTTGCCGGATAGAGTATGCCCGCAAAGCCGAGCACGCCCGGAATCGCGATCCCCAGCACGATCGCGTTGCGCAGGCGATCCACCGGACGCGCCGCGTAGACGATTGCATCGGCGCCGTACCAGAGCGCCGCGCACCACAGCACGGCTAGGACGCCGGCGATCACGACTGGTTCCTCATCACTCCGCTCAATATAGCGTATTTCGGACTTTTTCGCTATAATGAGCATATGTCCACCCTGGCCCTGGCGCCGTCCGCCATCGATTTCGCGAGGTCTCCGGCAAAGCTGCGGGCGCTCTCGCCCACGGCGATCCGCGCCTTCAAAGATATCGCCGGGCACTGGAAGCTCGCGCCGATCGAACAGCGCATTTTGCTCGGCGTGATCCCGCAGTCGACCTACACCAAATACATGCGCGATCCCGATTCGGCGCTGCTCTCCTACGATACGCTGCAGCGCATCTCCACGCTGCTGGGCATCTTCAAGGCGATCAACGTGCTGCTGCCCGACGCCCACCTCGCCGACGCGTGGATCAGCCGGCCGAGCGCGCATCCGCTGTTCAAAGGCAAGAGCGCGAAAGACCTGTTGCTCGACGGTTCGTTCGAGAGCCTGGCCGCCGTGCGCGCCTACCTCGACGCGCAGCGCGGATGGTAGCGCGCTTCCGCAAGAAGCACACGTTTCGCGTGATCGCGCATCGGCGCAGCGAAGAGCGCATCGCGAACCGCCTCGCGTCGGTCACCGATCGCGCCGCGCTCGATGAGATCGAGGCAATCACCAACCCGCGCATCCAGCACGAGTACGCCGCGCGCCGAAAAGTCCGGCCCGAGGATCTCGCCGGAAGCGACGGCAACCCGATGGTCATCGCCTCGTTTGCGTATTCGGGCCCCAGCCGCTTCACCGACGGCAGCTACGGCGTCTACTACGCGGCCTTCGAACGGCGCACCGCGATCGCCGAATCGGCCTATCACACCGCGCGCTTTCTGGCCGACACGAACCTCCCCGCGACGCTCGTCTATAAACGCGTGCTCACCGCCGACGTCAAAGGCGTCTACGACGACGTCCGCGCCACGCCGCCGGCCGATCCGATCTACGATCCCAATCCGCAGCGTTACGCCGCCGCGCAAGCCTATGCGCTCGCGCGCTATGCCGAAAACGTCGTCGACGGCATCGTCTACACCAGCGTGCGCGATCCCGAAGGAACGGCGCTCGCCGCATTTCGCCCGCGCCTGATCGCACACTGCAAAACGGCCGGCTTCCTGGCCTATGCCTACGACGGCGAGCGGATCGACGAGATCTTCGAAATCCAATCGATCACGCCATCTCCTTGAAGTACTGCTTGAGCCGGTATTCGCTCGAGGGATAGAGCGATCGCAGCTGCAGCCACTGATCCCCCAGATCGTCGCCTTCGGGATCGTTGCGATAGCGCGCGACGCCGAGATAGTACTGCGCTTCGGGCGCTGCATGTGTCGAAGGGAAGCGGCGCAGCACCTCCACGTACAGCGCCTGCGCCGCCTCGAAGCGTTTGAGGCGCAGGTGCGCCATGGCAAATCCGCAGAGCATCCGCGCCGTGAACTCCGCCGGCGGAAGAAATCCGTCCCAGCGGTAGAGTTCGTCGCCGTTGTGGTCGACCACGCGCAAGTCCGGGGTCCAAATGTGATGCATGCGGTGGAGCATCGTGAAGTTTTCGGGCTTGGTGTTATCGACTTGAAAAGGTATCGCGTGGGCGAGCATCGCGGAGATCACGGTGTCGTCGGGATACGTCACGGTATCCAGCGCTTGACAGCCCCCTCAACCGGGATTGAACACGTCCAGCAGCACGAGCTTTTGCTCGGTCCGCGCGCGCTCGAGCGCTTTCTGGTAGTCGTGCTCCCAAGGAATCCGCTCGTCATTGCTCATCGTGGGATCTCCTCTCCGTCGAAACAGAACTTTTACGTGCCGTCCCTTGTTTCCGCTCCATCGCCACCGCGAATTCTACCGATACTATAAGGTGGAATGAGGTGATCCGGATGGCTCTGCCTAGAGCAGTCGTGCTGCTCCTTTTTCTCACCGCACTTTCGACCGCGCAAAGCTTCGCGCAGACAACCCCCGTGTGGCAGACGCCGGCCGACACCATCGCCGTGCTCAGTACCGGCGGCAACGCGGATTTCACCTACGCCCTCGTCCGCGACGCGTCGATGCGCAACCACAATACCTACTGCGTCACCGTCGGTGCGCACATCGGCAAACTTCGGGTCGCCGCGATCGGACCCAAGGGCATCGTGCTCTCGAACGGACGCGTCTTGCCGAACCTGGATGCAAGCGTGCAACCGGCCACGCTGGTTGCAACCGGGCAGGCGATTGATCCTCGCTGACGCAATCACGGCTCAATGCGATCTACGCCCCTGCGGACGCTGAATAAGAACGTCGCGCTTACGCTCGTGTTCGCGCTTCTCGCGGGCGCGCGTTTGCACGTGGCCTCGGCGGCGACCGAGGAGCTCCTGGCGTATCGCACCTCGCCCGCGGCCGACGGCAGCGTGCGCCTCGAGCTCGACTTCGACGGACCCGCACCGTCGAACCAAGTGATCCACGCCGTTCGCGACGAGGCGCACATCGTGCTCATCGGCGTGGAGCGCGGCCCCAGTCTTCCGGGAGCCGTTGCGCCCGGCGGCACCATCAAGGGCGGCACGATCGCGGCCTTCGCGCACATCGGCTTGGTCGTTAATCTTCAGTTGACGAACGACGTGCGCCCGCGCACCGAAGCGCTCGGCGATCGTCTCATCGTGCATGTTCCCGCCCGCGAGAGTGACGAAGAAGCGCACGTGAAGATCGCGCCGCAGGCAACCGCGCAGGGCGTGACCATCATTCGCCTCTCGTATGCCGACGTCAGCGAGATCGCGGGGCTGATCAAGAACGGCGTCGCCGTTCCCTCGGTCGATCAATTCACCGCGCAGTCGCCGTTTACGCCGCCGACGCCCTCCTCGAATAGCTCGTTCTCCAGCTCCAGCAGTGGGCAACCCGTCAACCAAACGCCCACCTACGTCACGCTGCCGACCGGTTCGCTCATCCCCAAAGATACGGCGCAAGGCGTGTTCATCAACGATCACGTCTCGGTCGACCGGCGGCTCAATGCCGTGATTTTGCGCGGCACCCCGGCCGAAATCGCGCCGTACGAGCGCATGATCGCGCTGGTCGACACGCCGCGGCGCAGCGTCTTGCTCGAGACGCAGGTCGTCGAACTCACCGAGACCGGCGCGTACGATCTGGGCGTGAATTATTCGCCGAACGGCACGCTCGCGACGGCGACCTTCAGCGCGGGCAACACGCTGCCGGTCGGCACGACAGCCGGCGGCACCACGGGCGCGACGACGCAGCCGCTCGCCAGCGTGTCGCTCGGCGCCCAGTTGCTCGCGCTCCAGCAAAAAGGGCAAGCCAAGATTCTCGCGCAGCCGCGTATCCTCGCCGCTGACAATCGCATCGCCGCGATCCTCTCCGGCGAAGCGGTGCCGATCTTCAACAACGTGCTCGTGCCCTCGGGCGGCACGACGCTGATTCAACAGCAGGTTCAGTACATCAACGTGGGCGTGAGTCTGGAGATTCTCCCGCGCATCTCGGCAAACGGCAACGTCACCGTCGACGTCTTCTCCGAAGTTTCCAGCATCGTCGATTACATCGGAAACACGCCGCGCATCGCCGTGCGTCAAGAGCTTACCACCGCCTCGGCCAACGACGGCCAATCGATCCTGATGGGCGGCCTGATGCAAGACCAAGAGATCAAGCAGTTCAGCAAGATTCCCGGGCTGGGCGACCTGCCGATCATCGGCCCGCTGTTCCAGCAGACCACGATGTCGGATCAAAAGACCAACCTCTACCTCGTGATCACGCCGCACGTCCTCACCAAGACCTCGACCGCCGCCATCCCACCGAGCCCAGCGCCTTAAGCCGCTTGGCGTGCCAAGCTGATTGACGCCCTCCGGAACGGCGCATAGTAACAACGTGAACCGGGACGAGGCGCGTTTGAATCTGCTGGTGCGGGCGGGTGATATTTTTCACCAATCGCTCGACGTCACCGCGACGCTCGACAACGTCGCCCGCCTTGCGGTCGAGTCGTTCGCCGATCTGTGCCTCTTCGATCTGCTCGACGATCGTTCCGAACGGCTCTTCGTCACGTCCGCCGCGCACCGCGATCGCTCGAAGGAAGAGGCCCTCGCGGGCGTGGCCAACCTGCTCTACGTCGAAGAGTTCCGCGTGCATCCGGTCGTCCAGGTTACGCGAACGGGCGAGCCGTTTTTTTTGGCGCACATCGACGAAGCGGTGCTCGTGGGTCACGCCGCCTCGCGTCAACACGAGCAGTACATGCGCCGCCTCAACTATCGCTCGAAAATCGTCGTGCCGGTCGTGGCGCAGCAACGCATTTTCGGCGCACTCACCTTCGTACGCACGGAGGACGGCAACGACTTCGATTTGGCCGATCTCGCCTTCGCGATCGAGCTGGGGCGCCGCGCCGGTCTTGCCGTCGCCAATGCGAAGCAATACCACCGCGAGCAATACGTTGCCGAGACGCTGCAGCGCTCGTTTCTGCCGCGCCGCTTTCCGAGCCCGCCCGGTCTCGACCTCAGCGCGCACTATCGGCCGGGATCGACCGAAGCGGCGATCGGCGGCGACTGGTACGACGCGTTCGAGAACGGCGCCGGCGAGGTCGTCGTCTCCATCGGCGACGTCACCGGCAAGGGTGTCGAGGCCGCGCGGTTGATGGTGCTGATGCGTCAGGCCATTCGCGTAGCTGCGCTGGATCAACGCGACCCGCGCAAGATCGCCGAGCTGTGCAATCGTTTGCTGCTCGCCGAAGAGGAAGACCGTTCGGTGAGCGCCTTCATCGGCGTCATCGACCCCGAGACGCACACGATGCGCTACGTCTCCGCCGGCCACGTGCCGCCGCTGCTGCGCCTTCCAAACGGTCACGTCCTTCGCCTCGCGGCGCCATCGGCGCCACTGGGCGCCTTTTGGGACATCGAGTTCGAACTGCACGAACAGTCCTGTCCGCCGGATAGCGTGCTCGTGCTCTTCACCGATGGATTGATCGAAGTTTCTCGCGACGTGGTTGCCGGCGAACGCACGCTGGAAGACCTGCTCTCGCGCAGCGCGGTGTTGCACGCAGCGAATCCCGCAGAGTTCGTCGAGCGGGCGATCGGCACGAACGAACCGCGCGACGACATCGCCATTCTCGTCGCGAGCTTCGGCCACACGGCGATGCGCTGGCAGTTCGAAGCGGCCGACTCACGTTCGGCCAACGCGATGCGCGATGAATATTTTCGCAGCCTGCTCGCGCGCAGCGACGCCGATAACGATCAACTCGCCGCCTGCGGACTGATTTTTGCCGAACTGATCGGCAATGCCGTACGCCATGCGCCCGGACCGCTGAGCGCCTCGCTCGAAGTTCGCGATGATTCGATCGTGCTGCACGTCATCGACGACGGCCCCGGCTTCGACTTCACCCCGAGATTGCCGCGGAATCTCTGGGCCGAATCGGGTCGCGGACTCTACCTCATTGCGAAGCTTTCGCGCGGCGTCACCGTCGAACGGCTTCCCGGGCGCGGAAGCCACGTCGCGGTGACGCTTCCTATTGTCCCCATCTGGTACGCTAGTGCGCGATGGAAGACCCTACCGAACTCGTCGGAACCCACGTCCGCCTCGAGCGGCTCGACCGCCGTCATGTCGGACCACTGGTAGAAGCCGGCCGCGACGGCACCGCGTTCTACGATTGGAGCTTTGTTCCGCAGGGTGAGGAGTCGATGCGCCACTATGTGGAGCAAGCGCTTTCACTTGCGGCCGGCGGGCGCGCCGTCCCGTTCGCAACCGTTCGTCAACGCGACGGAGCGGTGATCGGAACCACGCGCTTTTTCGATCTCGAACGCTGGGCCTGGCCGGCGGAGCGGCGCGCGCGCGCCGATGCCGCGTTCGATACGGGAGAGATCGGGTACACCTGGCTCTCACCGGCGGCAATACGCACGGCCGCCAACACCGAGGCGAAGCTGCTGATGCTCGCGCACGCCTTCGAGCGCTGGGGCATGCGCGCGGTGACCTTTCATACGGACGCGCGCAACGCGCGGTCGCGCGCGGCGATCGAGCGGATCGGCGGCCGCTTCGAGGGCATCTTGCGCTCGCATCGCCTCGCGGTCGACTATCAGCCGCGCGATTCAGCGCGCTATTCGATCGTGGAAAGCGAATGGCCGCGCGTGAAAGAGCACCTGACGGGATTGCTCGCGC
Source organism: Alphaproteobacteria bacterium (assembly GCA_035523815.1). Taxonomy (GTDB): domain Bacteria; phylum Vulcanimicrobiota; class Vulcanimicrobiia; order Vulcanimicrobiales; family Vulcanimicrobiaceae; genus Aquilonibacter. The sequence continues at coordinate 3,244 of DATKPZ010000055.1, read as the reverse complement.
GCGGATAAAATGGGCGGTCGCTCGTCTGCTCCCTTTGGCCTAGCCGATAGGCACTTTTGCCCATCTGGTATTTTTTTCCCATTTGGTATGATCGAGCAAGTTCACCGCGAATACGAGGACGCTATGACGACCATCGAAGCTTCGCTCAGCCCGGCAGAACGCGGCGTGTTGCAAAAACTCCTTGACGGACTTCGCAATCAGGATATTGCGGCGCGGTTACGCCTTTCCGACAAAACCGTGAAGAATCACATCTCGCATATCTTGCGCAAGACCGGGACCACGTCGCGCCTCGAGCTGACGATCAAAGTGTACAAGCAGCGCGAGCGCGCGCTGCGGCGCCGCCTCACCGCCGCCTAAAACACCCCGCCGAAGTCCCCGGGCCGAAGGACGCAAGGGAGCAGCCGCCACCCTAAAGGAACTAGGGTTATGCGTTTTCGACTAGCTTGGGCACTTTTTGGCCTTGGCGTCTTTATCGCCGCGTGCGGCGGCGGCGGGAAGTCGGGGATCGTCCCTGGTGTGGGGTCGGGACCCGGCGGCAATAATGCGCCAACAAATGCGAAAACTCGGCATGCAAGCATCTCGCTCTACGTGCCGCCGCCCGCCAAACAGGCGAACTCGCGCAAGCCCTTCTACATCTCCTCGAGCACGCAGGCGTTCGGCGTGGTCGTGATTCCGTATCCGTCCACGATCCCGTCGCCGCTCCCAACCACCAACCTGCAGCTCTTTCCGGTCACGACCCCGAGCCCGTGCGCGGCGGCCAGCGGCGGCGGCGAAACCTGTAATCTCACCGTCACCGCGCCGGTCGGTACCGATCTCTTTATCGTCGCGGCCTTCGCCACTGCGGCGCCGAGCGGCAACACGACGCCGCTTTCGATGGACGTCTCCGGCCCGGTGACGGTGAGCCTGAGCCCATCGCCCGGCGCCACGCCGATCAGCTTCACGCTCAACGGCGTCGTCTACAGCGTGAACGTCAACGTCGCCTCTCCCGATCCCGGAAATACGCCCAACACGCAAGTCTTCACCGTCGGCGTGCCCACGTCGGCGCCGGTGACGATCGTCGCGAACGACGCGACCGGCGCGCAGGTGATGAGCGATCCCACGGCGCCGTACTTTGCGCCGATCGTGATTCAAGCTTCGCCCGCGGGTGAGGGTCTCACCCTCTCGCTCACCTCGACCTCGTCGTGCGGAAGCGGCATTCAAAACAGCGGCGCTACGGCGACCATCGCCTGCGCCGGCGATTTGAATAGCCTTCAAGTGAACTATAACGGTGAAGCGACGCCCGATCCGAACGATCATCTCGTCGACGCCTTCGTCGTCGCCGCCACGGCGCAGCCCAATCCCACGCCCTCGCCGGCCAATTTCGTTCTGGCAAGCAACATGCTCGCTTATCAGCTCGCGACGAATCTCGGATACATCTACAACGCATACTTGCAGCGCACCTCGAGCGGGCAATTCGTCTACATCGCCGAGGGAAGCACGTGGAATATCGGCACCTTCTCACCGTCGACCGCGACTGCGGGCGCGCTCTCGCAGTTGACCACCGCCTCCGACATCATCAGCGTCGCGCAGGGACCGGGCGGCGCCATTTGGGTCGACGATAACGGTCCGATCGATTGTTACAACTCGAGCGGCGGCGCGGCCGTCGTGAGCGGGATCTATCCGGTCGTCGCGGGCAACGGCGACGCGATCTATCCGGTGGCGATCACGATCGACAGCGCGAACAACCTGTGGTACGTCGGATACGACAACGTGAGCACGCCGCAGATGTACGCCGGATACTTCAACGTCTCGTCGGGATGTGCCAATCCGAACCCCAATCCGCCCGTCGAGCAGTTCACACTCAGCGGCGACACGGCCGACTACTGGGCCTCGCTCACCTCGCTGCCCGGCGGCGGCGCCGCGATGGCGACAAGCTATTACTACGGCTTTGGCGTGTACACGATGACGACGAGCAGTCCCTCGACGATCTCGATCGTCCCGCCGGCGCTCGGTTCGGCCGAGGGCTACGGCATCGCCGCCGACGCGGCGGGCACGGTGTACGCCGGATTTTCTTCGGGAACGAGCGACGTCGAAACGCTCGCATCGGGCGCCTCGAGCTTGAACACGCTGCTCGATCTCGCGCCGGTACCGGCGGGAAGCGGCGTCCCGAATCCCGAGCCTTCCGGACTGAACGTGTTCTCGCCGAGCGGCGGCGCCGCCGACCGTGCCGAGTACACCGACCGCGACTATTCCGCGCTCGGGCTTATCGAATCGGTACCGGCCTCGCCGATGCCGATCCTGGTCTCGTTGCCGAATTCGGCCGATCCGTTCCAGGCCGCGTACAGCACCAAGGGCGGCGAATACATCCTCGACATGGACGCGAACGAAAATCTCAACATCGTTCGCGTGATGCCGACCACGACGTGGTCGGTGCCGAACCTCGCGCTCAACTCCGCGTGCGGTTCGACCGCGCTGCTCACGATTCTCGAGCGCGGCGACAGCGGTCCGTTCACCCTCACCTTCCCCGGCAACGCCGGCACCGTCACGGCCACGCAACTTCCGGGCGCCGATCACGACTTCTACCTTTCGGTTCCCGGCACCGCAGCATCGTTCACCGCGATGGTGACCGACGCGCACGGCCGCAGCGAATCGTTCAACGTCACGTCGACACCGAGTACCGTCACCTGCGGGCTGGCCCATCGGAGACTCAAAACGCACCCTCGATAGGAGAGCGCCATGCGCACGTTGTTTACCGGTTGTCTCTTTGCACTTGCACTTCTGGTCGCCGCCTGCGGCGGCGGCGGGACGTCGAGCTTCGTCCCCTCCGGATCGAACCCGGGCGGTAATTCGTCGAATGCAACGAGCACCAGAGCGGCCATGGTGATGTATATTCCTCCGCCGGCGAGACAGGCGGCGCGCAAAGCCTTCTACGTCTCGCCCGGAACGCAGTCGTTCGGCGTGCTCGCGGTTTCCGTGACGTCAACCGCGACGCCCAACGTCATCAACGAGCAGATCTTTCCGGTCACGACGCCGAGCCCGTGCGCCGCCGCCAGCGGCGGCGGCCTGACCTGCACCTACGAGGTCACCGCTCCGGTCGGTCAGGACGTGTTCTACGTCGGCGCGTATGCCGTGACGAGTCCCGGACCGAACGCCGTCCCGGTCTCCGCATGGATCGCCGACGTGAACGTAAGCTTGAGCCCTGCGCCGGGTGCGACGCCGCTCTCGTTCGTACTCAACGGCGTCGTCTACGACGTTTCGGTCACCG
>DATKPZ010000054.1:0-3292 GCA_035523815.1 Alphaproteobacteria bacterium | reverse complement strand
ATCCCGCAACTGCAGGCGCAGGGAATTACGTTCGTCCTCGTTCAGTCACTGACGCACTGAAGGTGTGATTTCGCTCAGAGTGAGTTGACGAAGAGCTGGACGAAATCAGGCCTTCAGGCCGAGCCAGCGTTCGGCCCAGCGACCCAGCGCATCCAGCGATTCTTGCAGCTCGGCGCCCGCACAGGTCAATTCGTAAATCACTTTGACCGGCGAGCCCGACTCGACGCGGCGCACGATCAACTCTTCATGCTCGAGTTCGCGTAACCGCTCCGTCAACAGGCGATCGGAAATGCCGGGAATCGCGGCGAGCAGTTCGTTGAAACGGCGGGGTCCCCCCAAGAGCACGCGAACGATCGCACCCGTCCAACGCCGGCCGATCAATTCGACCGCGCGATGGAAGCGTGGGCAGAGGGCGCTCGGGACGCTCTCGCTCGGGAGTTCTTGCTGGGCTGCGCGCGTTGACATGGCGGTTTCCTCGTGCTATCGTTTTTCTAAACTTACCATAAGTGTGTTACTAAGACAACATAAGAGCGGGGGGATCTCGATCATGGACGCAGCGTTGCTCTTCGTTCGCCTCGTGGTTGGCCTAGCCATGGCGGCCCACGGCGCCCAGAAGCTCTTCGGCTGGTTTGGCGGCTACGGCCTGGCCGGAACCGGCGGATTTTTTGAGGGTCTGGGCTTTCGCCCGGGCCGCGTGTTTGCGTTCTTCGCTGGGCTCGGCGAGACGGGCGGCGGACTCCTCATCGCCCTGGGTCTCGGCGGCGCGCTTGGGCCGGCGCTCATCGTAATGGTCATGCTGGTCGCGATCTTTACGGTGCATATCAGCAAAGGGTTCTTCATCACGAACGGGGGCTGGGAACTCAACGCGGTGTACATCGCCGCATCGGTCGGGTTGGCCTACGTCGGCTACGGCGCGTATTCGTTGGATAACGCGTTCGCCCTGACGTGGCTTTCGTCGGCGCAGTCGGCGACGGTGCTCATGATCGCTGCGCTCGTGCTCACCGGACTCAACCTGCTCGTGCGCCGGCCCGCCTCCGCGCAATCGAACTAAGATGAATTACAAAATCGTGGCGTTTTACGGCGCCGGAATGCTTGGTTCGGGATTCGTCAAGTCGCTGCGGCGCCAAGGGTACGAGGTCCATGTTTGGAATCGCTCGTTCGAAAAGGCCAAGGCGCTCGAAGCGGTCGGCGCGCACGCGTTTGCGGATGCCGCCGAAGCGGCGCGCGGTGTCGACATCGTGCACCTTTGCGTTCGCGATGAAACGGCGGTCGACGCGACGCTCGCGGCGGCGCTGCCGGGAATCGCCACGAGCATACCGATCGTCGATCACACGACGGTCGCGGTTGCAAGCGTCGCGCCCCGCGCGCAGCGTCTGCGCGACGCGGGCTACGCATTCTTGCACGCGCCGGTTTTTATGGGCCCGCCCCAAGCCGAGGCGGCGCAAGGCGTCATGCTCGCTAGCGGTCCGCAGAGCACGTTCGATGCCGTCCAGGAACACTTGGCGACGATGACCGGAAAAGTGAAATATCTCGGGGAGCGCGTCGATCTCGCGGCAATTTACAAGTTGATGGGCAACGCGATGATTCTTGCGGTCGTGGGAGGACTCGCCGACGTTCTGACCATCGCGCAAGCGCAGGGCCTCACGCCCGTGCAAGCCTATGAACTGTTCTCGTTTTACGGCGTCGAAGGCCAAATCACCGGCCGCGGCAAGCGCATGGCCGAAGGCGAGTTTTCGCCGCTGTGGTCCATCGACATGGCCGAGAAAGATGCGCGCCTCATGCAGGCCGCGGCCAAAGGCGCCCCTCTCCCGGTGATCGATGCGGTCGACGCCGCGATGCGGGAACGTATCGAGCGCCATCTCGGCGATCGCGATCTGGGCGCGCTCGCCGCGCGCTAGCGCGGCGTCGGGGCTGCGACCGGAAGCGGCGTGCGCCGCGGCAATGGTGAGCCCGTCCAGACCGGACGCGGCGTCGGTGACGCCACCGGCGTGAACACGGCTTGCGGCGGCGCCGAGGGAAGCGTCGCATCGAACGGCGTCGGGCTCGAAAGCGGCAGGTACCGCGTGCGCACGTCCAGGCGCCGCTCTCGATAATCTACGCGAGCGCCGAGTCCGCGCAGCACCCGGGCAATGGGAACGTACACGTCGTCGAGAGCGCCCGGCTCGCGCGCAACCGTACGAACGCGAACCTCACGCCCGCCGCGCGCAATGACCAGCGTGTCGCCTTCATACCAAAGCGCGACAGCGATGCGCGTCACGAAGGGTTTCAAGGGCGCATAGACGTGCCCGCCGGAAAGGTAGGGCACGTTGTACGCCGGCACCGGGCGGCCATCGATCGCCACGGTTACGGCGGCTCCCGGTGGGAATAACATCACGGCGTAGCGATATACCGCATCCGATGGGACGACTCATCTCCTGCCTGCACGAGGCTAGCCGGCGATTTTCGAAGGACGGCTGCGCCTTCTTGGCCCAAGCCGTTGCGTTCAATGCGATCTTTGCACTCTTCCCGCTGGTCGTCCTGATCCTCAGCCTTGCCTCAGCCATCTTTCCCTTCGCCCAAGAGCGCGTGCTGAATTTTCTTGGAACGTTCAGCCCCACGCTGCACGAATTCGTCGCCGCCAACATTCAGACGTACATCTATGGACGAGGAATCAGCAGCATCATCGCCCTGATCTTCCTCGTGTGGTCAGGCAAGAATCTTTTCATGGGTCTGGCGTTTGCACTCGACCGGGCGCTCAACGTGCCCAACGCGCGCCCGTTTATCCACAACGTCGCGCTCTCGATCGTGATGCTGCCGGTCATTGCGCTGATCTTGATGATCGCGATGGCGCTGCCGATCGTGATCTCGGTGGCCATGTTTCTCGCTCAGGTGCCGGATCGCCAGAATTTCACGCACGTCTCGGCGTACACGATCTCGCTGCTTTTGGTCTTCGTCGTAACGATGGTGCTCTACCGCTTCCTTCCCAATCGCCAGATCTCGTGGTCGTTTTCACTGCCCGGCGGGGTGCTGGTCGCACTGCTCTGGCCGCTGGTACAATTTGCGTTCACGCAATACACGCTCCACGTGAATTTCAACGAAATCTACGGCGCGCTATCGGTACCGCTCGCGCTGCTCTTGTGGTTTTACGTGATCGGTTCGGTCTTCTTTTTCGGGGCGGAGTTCTCGGCTGCATGGCACGCCGATGAACTCGCGCGCATCGACCCATGACCGTGGTCTTCGTCCACGGCGCGGGCTGCACGGGTGAGGTCTTCGCCGCACAGATCGCCGCGATCGACGGTTCGATCGCCCTCAC
>DATKPZ010000053.1:0-4811 GCA_035523815.1 Alphaproteobacteria bacterium | reverse complement strand
GACGCTGCGCGCGCACGAGCAGACCTTCGAAGCGCTCGACGACGGCGCATTCCTGGACGCGTTGCCGCGACGCGCGAGCGATGCCGATAAGCGCAGCGCCGGTGCGCCGCTCATCGTTGCGGGTTCGGAGCAGTTTCCGGGAGCGGCGGTCCTGTGCGCGCGCGGCGCAGCGCGAGCCGGCGCCGGATACGTGACGGTGGCGACCGCGCGAGACGCGGCGCCGGTCCTGCGCTCGCATCTCGTCGAACAGGTCGTCGTGACGTTCGGCGATAGCGGTGCGGAAGTATCGGCCGACGACCTGCTCGACGTTTCGGCGCGAAACGGCGCGGTCGGCATCGGTCCGGGCCTGGGTCTGGATCAATGGACCGGTGCGATGATTCGCGCGTTCGTCGAGCGCTGCAATCTTCCGATGGTCATCGACGCGAGCGGACTCTTTCACTTCGCCAAACATCTCGAACTGCTTCGCGAAAAGTCGTGCGTGCTCACCCCGCATGAAGGCGAGTTCGCGCGGCTCTCGGGGCTGGGAACCATCGCTCCGGGCACGCGTGTCGAACGGTTGCGTGAGTTTACGCGGCGCACCGGCATCACGACGCTGCTCAAAGGGCCCGCAACGCTGATCGACAACGGCTCGATCACCTCGATCAATTCAACCGGCTCGAACGCGCTTGCAACGGCGGGGACCGGCGACGTGCTGACCGGCATCATCGCAACGCTGCTTGCGCAAGGTTTGGAGCCGTTCGAAGCCGCGCGCGCGGGCGCGTACTGGCACGGTCTGGCTGCGCGCAATTGCGCCAAGCAGCGACCTCGCGGCGTGCTCGCGGGCGATCTGCCCGACGCACTCGGGGGCGCGCTTCCCGCCAAGCGCGCGTCGAATGGCGCGCTCTTACGCTACGCTTGAAAACGCCGAGAGCAGGCGCTCTTCCACGCGAATGCGTTTGAGCAGGTTGCTGACCAGCGTTTCCAGCTCGTCGCGAAAGGCTTGCGTCAGGAACATTTGGGAATCCGCGCGCTCCCAGCGTGCCACGAGCAGCTCGAATTGCTGCGGAAACTGTTCTTGTTCCTCGAGCACGCGCTCGGCCAAACGCCGCACGAATTCGCTCGGATGCCGCAAAAGCAGCCGATATCCGACGGCGAGATCGATCGAGAGATGCTCTTCCAAGTTGCTCGCGAAACGGCTGAACGCCGTCGCAATGACTCCAGCGTCACCGTCATCAAGCGCACGAAACAGCGCTGCCGCGTTATCGTGGAGTTGTGCGTGCCGGAGAACGATTTCCATTTGGCTGCCGACCATGGTACCCACCCCCGTACTGACTGGTCGAGGGAGGCTACTCCTCCAGCAAGCGCCGTAACCCCTCCTCGTCGAGGATGGAGATTCCGAGCTCGCCGGCCTTGGTCAATTTGCTCCCGGCCGCCTCTCCCGCCACGACGAAGTCGGTCTTCCGGCTGACCGACGCGCTGACTCTGCCGCCGCGCGCCTCGATCAGGGCGGCGGCCTCCTCGCGAGTCAGGGTCGGCAGGGTGCCCGTGAGCACGAAGGTCTTTCCCGCCAAGGGTCCCGCGCCGCGCGCGCGCAGCGCCCCATCCATGATGACGCCGGCGCCGCGCAGCCGGTCGATCATCGCCTGATTTGCGGGCTGGTCGAAGAAGAGCCGCACGCTCGCCGCGACCTCGGGACCGATCCCGTCGCTGCGCTGCAAGTCGTCTTCGCTTGACGACGCAATGGCCGCCATCGATCCAAGGTCGCCGGCCAGAATCGCCGCGGTCTGCTCCCCGACGAAACGAATGCCCAGGCCCGTGAGCACGCGGGCGAGTCCGCGCGTCTTCGACCCTTCGATCGCCTCGAGCAACTTCGCGATGCTCTTGTCGCCCATCCGCGGCACCGAGCCCAGCTTTTGAGCATCCAACGCGTAGATGTCGGCGATATCGTGGACCAGCCCCAGCGACGTGAGCTGGTCGGCGAGCACGTCGCCGAGCCCCTCGATGTCCATCGCTCCGCGCGATGCGAAGTGGCGTACGCGCTCGAAAACCTGCGCCGGACACGAGGCGTTGGTGCATCGCGCCATCGCTTCGCCCGGGGGATGATCGACCGCGCTTCCGCAGACCGGACACGTCTGCGGCATCGCGAAGATGCGCTCGCGTCCGGTGCGCTCGTCCGGTATCGGCCCGACGACGCGCGGGATCACATCGCCGGCGCGCGTCACGAGCACCGTATCGCCGATGCGAATATCGTTGCTTGCGATGTACTCGGCGTTGTGCAGCGTCGCACTCTTCACGGTGACCCCACCGATCTGCACCGGCTCGAGCACCGCATTGGGATTGAGCGTCCCGGTGCGGCCGACGGTGATCGTGATGTCGAGCAGCTTGGTCCGCGCCTCACGCGGCTTGAATTTATAGGCGACGGCCCAACGCGGGTCGCGTGAGACGGCGCCGAGTCGCTCCTGCACCGCCAGATCGTCGACTTTGATCACGACGCCGTCGATTTCATAGTCGAGCCCGTCGCGCGCGTCTTCCCAACGCGCGCAGTAGTCGATGACCGCATCGATATCGGCGGCCGGCTCGATGTGATCGTTGACCTCAAAGCCGGCGGCGCGAAGATACGCGAGCGCTTCACTCTGGGTTTTGAGCGTCGCGCCTTGCGCCACGGCATAGGCAAAAAACGAGAGGCGCCGCTGCGCCGTGAGTTTGGGATCGAGTTGACGCACGCCGCCCGACGCCGCGTTGCGCGGATTGGCAAAGACCGGCAAGCCTTCGCGCTCGCGCCGCGCGTTGAGCTTTTCGAAGTCGCTCTTCTTCAGATAGACCTCGCCCCGGACTTCGAGGAATGGAGCATCCTCGCGAAGTTTGAGCGGAATCGACGGCACGGTACGCAGGTTGGCGGTGATCTCCTCGCCGACGCGGCCGTCGCCGCGCGTGCCGCCTCGCACCAGCACGCCGTCGCGATAGTCGAGCGCGATCGCGAGGCCATCGATTTTCAGTTCGCACACGTACGAGATCGGGACTGCAGCCAACTTGCGGACGCGTTCGTCGAACGCGCGCAGCTCCTCCGCATCGAAGGCGTTGGCCAAACTCAACATCGGCTGCGAGTGCTCGAAGGGTGCAAAACGCTCCGAGGGCGCGGCGCCGACGCGCTGGGTGGGTGAGTCGGGCGTGCGCAGCTCCGGATGGGCCTGCTCGAGGTCGATGAGCTCGCGCAGCAACGCATCGAACTGTGCATCGGTCATCGTAGGATCGTCGAAAACGTAGTACCGGCGGTTGGCCTCGTCGATCTGCGCCCGCAACGCGTGCGCGCGCGCGAGAAGCTTGCTCGTCGCGCGAGCGGTCATCGCCTCGATCCGATTTGAATCGGATAGCCGTCGGGGTCGCTGATCACCGCGATGCGGAGCGGCCCTTCATCGTACGGATATTGAAGAATCGGAACGCTCAGCGTGCCGCAATCCGCGATGAACTTATCGACGTTCTCCAGCGTGAAGCCGAGCTGCAGCGATCCGGGCCGCACCGCGAGTAGATCGCCTCCTTGATGCAGGCCGAATCTGATGCCCTTGGCCAGCTCGAACTCGATCCAGTGCGGAGACCGGTCGGAGAGCTGCTTGAGCCCCAGAACGTTTCGATAGAAGTCGCGCGAACGCGCGAGGTCGTTGCAAACCAGCATCACCACCGAGAACACGATGGTTTATGCTTCGACAGCGACTCTGTCGCCCTTCGCCAGATCGTCCAGCGCGGTTAAGTTTTCGCGTTCCATCCGATCGAGCGCGGATCGGTCCGGCCGGTGGTGGCCGACCGCTCGCTGGTCTTCGAGAACGGGCACGAGATATGCGCCGGTGTAGGACGCCGGATTCGCGGCGAGTTCTTCCGGCGTTCCCGTCCCGACCACCCTGCCGCCGCGATCGCCGCCCTCGGGACCGAGATCGATCAGATAATCCGCCGTTTTGATCACGTCGAGATTGTGCTCGATCACGAGCACGGTGTTGCCCGTCTGCACGAGCTTCTGGAGGACTTCGAGCAATTTATGGATGTCGGCGAAGTGCAAACCGGTCGTCGGCTCGTCGAGCACGTAGAACGTGCGGCCGGTAGACCTGCGCGAAAGTTCGGTCGCGAGCTTCACGCGCTGCGCTTCTCCGCCCGAGAGCGTCGTCGCCGGCTGGCCCATCTTGATATAGCCTAGACCTACCTCGCAGATGGTCTTGAGCTTGTTGTGGATTCGCGGGATCGCGGCAAACAGTTCGTTCGCTTCGTCGACGCGCATCTCGAGCACGTCGGCGATCGTCTTCCCTTTGTACTTCACTTCGAGCGTCTGGGCGTTGTAGCGCTTGCCCTTGCAGACTTCACACGGCACGTACACGTCGGGTAAAAAGTGCATCTCGATCTTGATGATGCCGTCTCCCTCGCACGACTCGCAGCGCCCGCCTTTGACGTTGAACGAGAAGCGTCCCGGGGTGTAGCCGCGCATCTTGGCTTCGGGCACCATCGAGAACAGCTCGCGAATGATGTCGAAGGCGCCGGTATAGGTAGCCGGATTCGAACGCGGCGTCCGCCCGATCGGGGATTGGTCGATGACCACCAACTTATCGAGCTGCCCCGCACCTTTGACCGTGCCGTAGGTTCCGCCGGCCGGCTGATCGTGCAAATGCTGATTGAGGGCGCGCACCAGCACGTGATTGACCAGGGTCGACTTACCGCTGCCGCTCACGCCGGTGACGGCGGCGAAGACGCCGATCGGGAATTTCACGTCGACGCCGACGATGTTGTTCGCGGTCGCTTTGCGCAGCTCGAGCCAGCCGCGCGGCTCGCGGCGCAGCTTGGGAATCGGAATG
>DATKPZ010000052.1:0-7792 GCA_035523815.1 Alphaproteobacteria bacterium | reverse complement strand
TATCGTTCCTTTCAGGATTACGGGCGAAGTACTCGTCCAAGCGTACGAATGCGGCTTCCCAGAACCGGCGCTGCTCGTCGATCCAGCCCGACGCGGCTTGCATCGCGCGCGGATCGAGCCGGCAGTGATGCACGCGTCCCTCGATCTCCCGACTCAGCAGACCGCTACGCTCCAGCACCTTGAGATGCTTGGAAACCGCCGGCTGCGACATCGAAAACTCCGAGGCGATCTCTCCGACCGTAAGCCGGCTGCGAGCCAGCCGCTCGACGATCCGCCGCCGCGTCGGGTCGCTGAGGGCCGAGAAGACGGTGTCGAGCTTCGAGACATTGTTAACCATCTGGTTATATATTATGCGAAACAGCCCGGCCTTGTCAAACGTAGCTCCCAACGTGAGACGCCTGTGTTTTTGGCCGGTCTACGGCATGCTCGCCTTGCTGATCGTGCTTCCGGCCGCCGGTTGCGCCCTGAACCAGGGCCGCGTCAGCGAAGATTTCCACACGACCCTCGCCGTCGCGCCGGCGGCGATCACCGTTCACAACGCGGTCGGCGGCATTGACGTCAAGGCTTGGGACAAGCCCGGCGTCGAGATCGACGCGCACAAGCGCGGTAGTTCGCTCGACGACGTTCGCGCGATTACGATCTCCGTCCAGCCCAGCGGCTCGACGCTGGTCGTGACCTCGCACTTCCCCGCGACTTCAAGCAACTGCGCCGTCGAATACACGATCTACGCGCCGGCGCACACCAATCTCGACCTCGACGAAAGCATCGGGGGTATTCGCAGCAGCGGATTCACCGGCGATGTCCACGAGACCACCAGCACGGGCGCCATTGCCGCATCCATGGCTGCGGCCGGCGGAACGCAGCACATCGATCTGAACGTCAGCGTGGGAGCGATCGAGCTGACGATTCCCCCCGAGAGCAGCGCGAGGATATCGGCCGCGACGTCGATCGGTGCAATCAAAGCCGACTTTCCGCTTTCCCATAGCGGCAACTTCTTGAGCTCCAGCGCGAAAGGATCGATCGGAAACGGCGACGCGCGGATCGAGCTCACCACCGCGACGGGCGCGATAGCCATCCGGCGCGAATAGCGCCGGATGCAGCCACCCGACCTCGGCATCGAGACGACGCTCATTCACGGCGACCGCACCACGGCTCACGCCGGGGCAGTCACGCCCCCGATCTATCAAACCTCGACCTTTAGCTTCGATGACGCCGATGCGATGGCGGCCGCGGCGCGCACGCCGACGTTCGAGCGCTTTTACACCCGCTACGGCAATCCCAACCACGGTGCCGTCGAGCGTATCCTCGCGGCGATCGAAGGCGGCGAAGCCGCGATGGTCAGCGCATCGGGCATGGGAGCGATCGCCTCAACCGCGATCGCTCTGACCTCGGCCGGCGCACACGTCGTCGCGCAGCGGATGATCTACGACGGAACGCGCGCGCTGCTGAACGATATCCTCGCACGCTTCGGGGTTGAGGTCACCTACGTCGATCAACACGACGCGGATGCCTTCGCTGCAGCGATGCGCCCGAACACTCGCCTCGTGATGCTCGAATCGCCCAGCAATCCCTTGCTGGGCATCACCGACATTGCCGCCGTCGCGCGCATCGCCCACGATGCGGGCGCACTGGTGAGCATCGACAGCACGATCGCGACGCCGGTAAATCAGCGCCCGCTCGAGCTTGGCGCCGACGTCGTGCTTCACAGTGCGACGAAATATCTTGGCGGCCACTCGGACCTCATCGCCGGCGCCGTCGTCTCCTCGCGCGAACTGATCGCGCGCATCTGGGAGACGCACCACATCCTGGGCTCGACGCTGGGACCTTTCGAAGCGTGGCTTTTGCTGCGCGGTTTGCGCACGCTCGAGATGCGAGTGGAACGCCACAACGCGAGTGCGCTCGCCGTCGCGCGGGCGATGGAGGCGCACCCGCGCGTGACCCGCGTCTATTATCCGGGGCTCGAAACTCATCCCGGCGCCCAGGTTGCCAGGCGCCAGATGCGCGGCTTCGGCGGGCTGGTCAGCATCGAGATCGACGGCTCGTTCGACGATGCGCGCGGGGTGATCGATCGCCTGCAGCTCTTCCACTCGGCCGCGAGTTTGGGTGGAGTCGAATCGCTGGTCGCTCAGCCGGCGGCGATGTGGCCGAGTTCCAGCACCTCCGTCGACGCCCGCGCCATGGGCATCATTCCGTCCTTGCTGCGCCTCTCGATCGGCATTGAACGCGCGCAGGATCTCATCGCCGACCTCGATCGAGCGCTGACGTTCGTGTAGTGAAACCGAAACTCGACACGCCGGTCGACGAGCAGCTCGCTCGCCGCTTGATCGCCGCGCAGTTCCCTGCGCTGCGTGACGCGAGCGTCCGCCTTATCGGTGCAGGTTGGGACAATGCGGCGTATCTCGTCGAAGAGCACCTCGTCTTTCGGTTTCCGCAGCGCAAGATCGTTGCGCCCCTGATAAGCAAGGAACTCGCGGCGCTGCCGCTGCTCGCACCACAGTTGCCCTTCCCGATTCCGCGTCCGCTCCTCGCGGGCGAGCCGAGCGACGACTACCCGTATCCGTTTTCCGCGTACGAAATCTTGTTCGGGGCGCCCGCCGATACACGCGAACTCACGCGCGACGATCGTCGCGCGCTCGGGATCGACTTGGGGCGGTTTCTTCGAGCTTTGCACGATCTCGATCCACAGCCTTTGCGCGACGTGGGCCTCCCAAACGACGAGATCGGGAAACTCGATCCCAAGCGCCTGGGGGTCGACGAACCGCCGCTCGAGGGAACGCCCTGCATCGTGCACGGTGACCTGTATGAAAAGCACCTGCTGCTCGATGCGCGCAACCGGCTTTGCGGCGTGATCGACTGGGGCGACGTGCACTACGGATTACCGGCGGTCGATCTCTCCGCCGTGCACATGCTGATCCCGCCTGACTTCTACGGCGACTTCCTTGCCGTCTACGGCCATGTCGACGATCGGGCGTGGCAGTTCGCGGCTCATCGCGCACGCTATCACATCGCGATGCGTGCTAGTGCACCTTGAAGTAGGCCGCCAGATTGGCCTGGTCGTCGAGCTCGACGTCGATGTCGCCGTGCCCTGAGGTGAGGATCGTCGTCACCCCGGGGCCGTGCCCGGCGACGAAAGATCCGCCGTGGACCACCACGCCGAGCGAGATCGCTCCGCTGCGGTAGATCCGGCCGAACGAATTGTCGGCGTCGCTTATGGCCACCACATCGCCCAATCTCAATTCGCGCAAACCATGTTTTTCGGAGAGTTCCTCGTCGAACGTCTGAATATCGTAATCACCGCGAACGACCGTCGAGCGGCCGAGCCCGGAACCCATCACGGCGGCCGGAACGATGCGCGCGACGCGCACGCGCAAACGCCCGCCGCGGATCTCCATGCCCATCCGATGGACCAGATCGGGATCCAGGTTGAACGCACGGATATCGGGGAGATCGAGAAAGCGCAAGCCGAGGCCGCAAGACCACACCGTAATCTTGTCACCGATCGTCATGCGGCGCATGACCTCGGGCGAAAAATCAACCATCACGTGTTCGACGCCGCCGTGCTTTCCAGTGACGCGTCCACGCTCTCCTTTTGCATCGCCGGACGATACCACCGCTTCGTTTCCGATGCAGGCCAGCACGTTGAGGGTCGTGTTCAGACGGTCGTCGGGATGTTTGATCGTGACCGCCGGTTCGATGTGATCGGCCACGAACGCAAACGCCGAATCGCCGATACGGACGTTCGGCGTGATGCCGCCTACCGACGGAACGATAAACGGCCGGCCGTCGAAACTGACGTCGTACAGGCCGGTATTGACGAGCATCGGTGCAACCTCGCCGGTCACGGCGGAGAGCACCAGTTCTTCGCGGTTGATGCGCAGGGACAACGGACTCGCTCCATGCGGGCGCGAACCACCCGCCAAGCTCTTTTATGCAAATCCGAAAGCACTTCCGCTTTGAAGCGGCCCACGTACTTCCGTATCACCCCGGAAAATGTGCCCGGCTGCACGGCCACTCCTACCGGCTCGAGGTCGGCGTGCGCGGACCTTTACACTCGCAGGGCCCGGCGCGCGGCATGATCGCCGATTTCGAGACGGTCAAGCAGGTGGTCCGCGCGGAGGCAATCGATCTGCTGGATCATCAGAACCTCAATGACTTCATGGAGAATCCGACCGCCGAGCAGATCGTGATGTGGATCTGGCGCCGCCTCGATCCGGCACTCGAAGGGCTCGATGAGCTGGTCCTCTGGGAGACGCAGACCAGTTGCGCGGTCTTGCGCCGAACCGATTTCGGCCCCGAGGTCTAACGGCTGCGCCATGCTTCAACTCGCGGAGATTTTTTACAGCATCCAGGGCGAGGGCACGTGGAGTGGAACGCCGGCGGTCTTCGTGCGCTTGGCAGGCTGCAATCTCGCCTGCGATTTTTGCGACACCGATTATTCACTGAAGTTTCTAGCCGGAGTCGACGACGTCGTGCGCGCGGTTCGCGCGCAGGGCGGCGACTGCCCGATGGTGATTCTCACCGGCGGCGAACCGCTCGCGCAGGCCGAAACATCCGCGCTCATAGAGGCGCTGCGTCGCGACGGACGGCGCGTGCACATCGAATCGAACGGCACGATTTTTACCGAATTGCCCGAAGACGTGTGGCTCTGCGTATCGCCCAAGGAGCGCGTCGATCCGCGGATGGCGCGGAGAGCCAACGAGGCGAAACTCATCGTTGACGAACGCGTGCCCGAAGAGCATCTCCCGCTCTTTACAGAGAAGCCGGTAATTTTGCTTCAACCGGAGGGCAACAAGCGCAAGAACGTGGAGATTGCGCTCGAATATGCAAAAGCACATCCGGAGCGGTTTCGCCTCTCCTTGCAAACGCACAAAATGATCGGAGTGCGATGATTCTTTTAGTGTGCGCCGTGGCGCAAGAACTCGAATGGCTCGGCCCTCGAGCCGGCGTCGAAACGCTGCTCTCGGGCATCGGGCCGGTGGACGCGGCGGTGCGCGTCGCCCGTGCGCTCGCCGAAAAGCGCTACGACATGGTGGTCAACGGCGGAATCGCAGGCGCGCTTCCCGGCGTTGCTCACGTCGGCGATGGCGTCGTGGTCGGTGAGGAGCTGTACGAATTGCAGCAGGAAAGCGGCGCGCCGCTGTCTCTTCCGCCCGGCAATATGGTCGTCGATCGCGTTCCCTGCGATGCGCAATTGATCGAAGCAATCACCTCGCTCGGCTTCCCCCTGGTGCGCGGCATAACCGTCTCTCACGTGACCGCTACCGACGAGACGGCCGCACGCTTGCGCGCCCGCGGTGCGGAGATCGAATCGATGGAAGGGTTCGCCGTCTTACGCGCAGCGCAGCTCGCAAACGTGCCCGCGATCGAAGTGCGCGGAATCTCGAACATCGTCGGCGATCGCTCCAAGGGAGAGTGGGACGTCGCCGCCGGAATCACCGGCCTGCGCCGGGTGCTCAACGCCACGCTCGATCTGTTGCACACTACCCCGACGCATGCTGAATGACGCTAGAGCGAACACGCTCGCGTATTCGCCATGCCCCAACGACACCTATATCTTTGCAGCGCTGACCAACGGGCTTCTGGACGGCGCGCCGAGCGTGCGCGTCCATTTTGCCGATATCGAAGAGCTCAACGCCGCGGCCGCGCGCGCGGAATTCGAACTGACCAAGGTCAGCTACGGCGCGATTCCGGCGTTGATGCATGACTACCACATCTTGCGTTCGGGCGGCGCGCTTGGGCGCGGCTGCGGACCGCTGGTGGTAACGCGCCCGGGGGTAGCCGAAACGCTGGCGGACGTGCGCGATCTGCGCGTAGCGATCCCGGGAGAGCGCACGACCGCGTTCATGCTGCTGCAGCTCGCTTTGGGCCTGCGACCGCAAACGCAGCAGATGCGCTTCGACCACATCATTCCCGCAGTCGCAAGCGGCCGGATCGACGCCGGACTCATCATTCACGAATCGCGCTTCACCTACGCGGAAGCCGGTCTGGTCAGCGTCGCCGATCTCGGCGAATGGTGGGAATCCGAAAGCGGAATGCCGATTCCGCTCGGGGCGATCCTTGCGCGCAACGATCTGGGCGAGGAACGCATGCGCGAGATCGACGGCGCGATTCGCGCGAGCTTGCGCTTTGCCCGCCAGAACGAAGCGGCGATCATGCCGTTCGTCCGCGAGCACGCCTTCGAGATGAGCGACGACGTGATGCGCAAACACATCGAGCTCTACGTCAACGACTACAGCGCGGATATCGGCGTCGACGGCATCGCGGCCGTCAACGAGCTATTCGCGCGTGCCCGCTCCGCAGGCGTTCTGGAGGCCGATGCGTCGCCGCGCTTTTCTAACTAGCGTCGCGGCGTTGCCGCTGCTCGCGGTTGCCGTCCCGCCTGCGAACATCACGCTGGGCGATGAGGTGTTCCTCGCCCAAAGCTGGCGCGAACTGGAGGGCCGGCGGGTCGGGGTCATCACGAACCAGACCGGCGTCACCTCCAAACTCGAATCGCTGGTCGACGCGATTCGCCGCAATCCCGCAATTCATCTGCGCGCGATCTATGCTCCCGAGCACGGTTTCCGCGGCGATCGCACCGCCGGATCGTACGTGCCGTCCTACACCGATGCTGCGACGGGCCTGCCGGTTTACAGTCTCTACGGGCCGACGCGACACCCGAGCGAAGCCATGCTGCGCGACGTCGACGTGCTGCTCTTCGACATCCAAGACGTCGGCTCGCGCGCGTACACCTTTATCTCATCGATGGCGTACGCAATGCAGAGCGCGGCGGCGCAAGGCAAGGAGTTTTGGGTTCTCGACCGGCCTAATCCGGTGGGCGGCACGCTCGTCGAAGGGCCGGTCCTCGAGCCGAACGAGGCATCGTTCATCGGGCTGTATCCGATCGCGATGCGGCACGGCATGACCGTCGGCGAACTTGCTCGTCTGTTCAACGAGCGCTTCAACATCGGAGCGAAACTGCGCGTGATCGCGATGCGCGGCTATACGCGCGCGATGATCTGGCCCGATACGGGATTGCAGTGGGTGCCGAGCTCTCCCAACATCCCCACCTGGCAAACGACCTTTCCGTATTTGTGCACGGGGCTCATCGATAACGCGGGCATCAACGGCGGCGTCGGCACGACGAGCCCGTTCTTTTATGCCGGCGGATACCAACTCGACGGTGACGCCCTTGCAAACCGCCTCAACAAACGCGACGTTCCGGGCGTTTTTTTCCGTCCCGCATCGTGGTCACCGGTCGCCGGATTCTGGAAAGAACGGGAATTGAGCGGCGTGGAACTCATGATCGTCGATCCGCGCACCTTCTTAGCGGTCCGCAGCGCGGTCGAGATTCTCTGCGCGGTACGTGACATCGCTCCGCGTGAGATCGAGATCAAAGAACCGGCCGCGCTCGACCGCGACTGGGGAACGACCTCGTTGCGACTCGACCTGGTAAACGGAAATGGCGCGGATGCAATCGTCGACGCATGGAAAACGCGCCTCGACGCATTTCGCGCGCTACGCGAACGCTACTTGCTCTACTAGCTCGCTCGGCTACGCTGCGCCGGGAAGTTCATCGACGCGCCGGATGATGTTCAGCGAGTCGCCGAGAGGAACCGCGCGCAGCGCGGACATGACACGATCTTCGAGCGCAACGCACGTCACGCGCGCCTGCAGCTCCGATGCGCGGCGCAGCAGCCCCTGCAGCGCCGCGATCGTAGCTTCCTCGAGATTGGGGAACGTGTCCATGACGACAACGATGTTTTTTCGGCCGCCCGCCACAAAGCGCTCGACCTGCGAGAGCAGCGCCGCA